>JAZNFD010000217.1:0-2064 GCA_045588975.1 Acutalibacteraceae bacterium
ATTTTGGTGAAGATTTGTTTTATGTATCGGGCAGTTATCTGAATTTACAAAATCAAAGGGTAACGATATTTTCTACAAACTTGAAATATTTAGAAAACATTATTCAGTTACTTACAAAAAATAGTGATATGAATTTCAAACTTGCAGTCGGTGAAAACAATGTTTATATTTCGGATGATTTCAACTGTAAATTAATTTACCGTCAAAAATATATCGGGGTTTAATATGCGTCTGTTTTTTGGTTCGATTTTAATAGCATTTGCCGTTGTATTATTCGTAACAGTTTTTGCAGTTGCAATTTTCCACGGATTTGATGATGAAGGGGATGACGATGAGTTATAAAGAAAAACCGCAAATTAGACTTTATAAATACGAATACCATTCTTTCAAATTAGAAGCCATTATTGATGATTTTGAAGAATGCAGTTTTGAAAACAACAGATTTTCCGCAGGTCAATTTTCTATCGCTATAAATTACAATATCCCGAATGCAAAAAAGTTTGAGCGTGGTTTGTGGGTTCAGTTCGGAAACAATCCTTATGCTTTCGGGGAAATTATAAATGTTACTGATTCAATCGGCGAAGATGGAAAGGGTTCACAAATCAGAACCATTATGGGTTATGATGCCAGATATATTTTCAAACGTAGAATTATTAAAAACTTAAACAACGTTGAAAATTGGGCAATGACTGCAAAGGGTGAACTTGTAATGCGTTATCTGATACAGGACCAATGCGGAAGCGGTGCGGAACTCAAGAGACGATTGCCAATTATAAATAATATTCCAGAAGTAACGGATGCAATAGGCAAGGAATATTCCGTTGCGGATTCTTTCAGCAATCTATATGAAGTTTTAGTAACTATTGCAACACAATCTGAAATCGGATGGCGGATAAAGTTTGATGATGAATTGACACTTGAATTTTACACAGGAACGGACAGACATACAACCGTACGTTTTGATGTTGATTATGAAAGTTTGAAAAATGGAGAATTCACCGACAGTTCGGATAGTTACGCAAACACAATTTATGTCGGGGGAAAAGGACAGGGCAACGACAGGGATATTTATGAAGGCGAAAAAATCCTTGGTGATGAAATAAAGCTTTCACTTGATGGCGGAGATAATTTTTTGTTGCTTGAATCTGGTAGTGAAGATATTTTACTTGTAAGGCACGAACAGATTCCAGACGGTTTGACACGATATGAAGCTTGGGACAATCAATCTTCAATGACAACACAGATTGAGTATGAAGCGGAAGCGTATTCGATGCTTACACAATACGGTCAAACAGTACAGGTTGCGGGGCAAGGCTTGGCAAAATGTATATATGAATATGGCAAAGAATATAACGTTGGCGATATTATAACAATTGCATTTTCGGGAAAGTCTGCCGTAGTTCAGATTTTGAGTATAATTGAGCATTGGGCGTTTGGTGCTTACGATCTGGAATTCAGTTTCGGAAAACCACAACCCGATTTGAATAATCAGTTACAACTTATTCTTAAACAGATTCAGAAAGCAAATAACAAAATCAGCTCTAATACAACAACGGATTCTGTAAAATGGTATACAATCCCGACAGATACAGAAATGCCAAGTGCTGATGTTATTTATAATACAATCGGATTTATTGGCGATTGCGGAACGGGTGCAACTTTCAAGTTATATCTGGATAACGAAAGAAACGGTGCAAAGACATACCACATTTATTTGAAGCAGTTAGCAGGAAGCGGAAAATTAAAGCTAACGACAGGGGTTGCGGGTGCGGTTGATTTGGAACTTGATTCTGGAACTTATGTTACAATAATTTACGTTGATGAAAACGGAAATATATATAAAACTATATAAGGAGTAGAAAAAATGGCAGATAAAACAATAAATGAATTGACACAGATTCAGACATTGACGCAGGATGCTGAATTTGCAATGTGGGATGAAACGACAGAAAGTACAAAAAAAGTTACTTTACAACAGATTAAAAACTCAATTGCGGAAGGAATTGTTGCGGGTGTTTCGTTTATTGGAACACGTGCACAGTATGAAGTTGCAAAGTTAATTCC
>JAZNFD010000218.1:0-2826 GCA_045588975.1 Acutalibacteraceae bacterium
CGGAGCAAACTGGGACGGCACAGAATGGCCTTACGACAGTCTTTCTACGGCTGTTGACGGCGTTACAACTTATGCGGTAAGCCTCACAAATGATGCTATCGGCTATGTTCTTACAGACAATAATTTTGCATTTATGGGTCATATTATCGGCGACGGAATTGCAGATGAAACTCTGTCTGTCGGTAAGCACATCGGTTCGTATCTTGTAACGGAATATTTAGCCCTTATAGAGTCGCTTTAATATAATTGAATCTTTGGAATCCTGCGGAACAAATTTGTTCTGCGGGATTTTTTATAAATTATTTTTGACATTTAATAAGATTTATCTATTGATGAAATATATAATATATGGTATTATAATATCCAATTATAAACTTGGGGGTATTTAATTGAAAAAAATAATCTCTTTTATTCTTAGTGTTATAATCGTTTTAACTACGGTAATATTTGCTGTTCCTTCTGTATTTGCAGCTGAGGACGGTGCGGATATTCCTGTTATCCATTTGTCGGGATACGGCGGAAAAATTGTCCGCGATAATCCTGACGGAACAACACAGACAATTTATCCTTTTCAGATTCCCGAAGGATATATAGAGGAAAAGGTTGACGAAATTCTTCCTGTTTTTGCTGAAGCATTCTTTACTCAGCAGTGGGGTGAATTCTGCGATGTGCTTGTTGACGCACTTGTTCCCGTTTTTGAACCTCTCGCACTTGACAATAACGGCAATGTTACAGACGGAAGCCGTATTGATTGGAAATGGACGAGAGCCGGACTGACTGACCGAAAAATGGCAAACGGTAAATACAGTGTCACAGCTTATAAATTCTATTATGACTGGCGACTTGATCCGATTGAAATTGCAGACGTGCTTCATCAGTATATCGAGGATGTTCTTTATGTCACCAAGAGCGAGAAGGTTGCTTTGTACGGCAGATGCCTCGGCTCCAATGTTGTTGCCGCTTATATGGATAAATACGACGGCGAGTATGTTAAAGAAGTTATTCATTATGCAAGCAGCTTCTACGGAGCAACTCAGTGCAGCAAGGCATTCACCGGTGAAATGTTCCTTCACGCAGACGGCGCAGAGCGTTTTATTTATGATTATGACCTTGGACTTGAAGACCTTTATAATGATTTGATCAGATCACTTGTTACCTTGCTTAATAAGACTTACGGTCTTGATGTTGCTTGTTGGGCGGTTAATAATGTTGTTGAGGATATCTATCTTGATATCTTCCCCGAGGTTATGCGTGCGGGTTTCGGTACCTTCCCGTCATACTGGAGTATGGTCAGCGACGGCGATTATAACAGAGCTATGGAAACAGTTTTCCACGGCGTTGATGTCAATGAATATTCGGGTCTTATTGATAAGATTGTTAACTACCGCAACAATGTCCGCCTTGACTTTGAAAGCGACACGAAGAAATTTATCGATAACGGTATTGAAATTTCGAATATTGTTAAATACGGTATTCAGACACTTCCCGTTACCGAAAACGGCAACGAGCTTTCGGATATGACGGTTACCGTTCGTGAAAGCAGCTTTGGTGCAACTGCCGCTGAGGTTGAAGATGTTCTTTCGGATGAATATATTGATAACGCAATTGTAAACGGAACTGCAAGATTTATTTCTCCCGATAAGCAGATTGATGCGTCAACCTGTCTTTTGCCCGAAACAACCTGGTTTATCAAAAACATTGTTCATAATTATTTCCCCGATTGCGTGAACGGCTTGGTTTCACAGATTGTAAACAATGACGGTTATGATGTCTTGTCAGACAAGGAGTATCCTCAGTATCTCGTTTTTGATAAAGAAAGCGAAACCATATCAGCAATGACAGCTGATAATATGAATACAACCGAAAGATGGAATGTTACATATTTTGAAGCACTTTATAAATTTATGAAGGCGTTGTTTGAATGCCTTAAGCGATTAATTACAAAGTGATTCATGTGAATTTTTGGAGGTTATATTGTGAGTTTTAAAAGACTGATTTCGCTTTTGTTAGCGTCGGTTATTGCCGCATCAGCTTGTATTGTTGTTTCCGCAAGGGCAGATTCATCAATTGATGAATTGAGTGCGTTAGAAAGTAATGTCGGAACAGAATCTGATGCTCAGCTGAATCCTTATGATGATTTTGTTGCAGAAAATATAACAGACTATAAGAAAATGCTTAAAAAGTTCGACAGACCGACTCTTTCGACAGAGAGCTTTTTCAATATTTTCAGAATTATCAATTTCCCGTTCAAGCTGATTACAGGCTCACCGCTCATTCCCGAAGAGCATATGAACGTTACCGTTGATTCTTTCATTCAGTCGCTCAGTGATGATGTTCTTGCGGAATGCGGACTTGATGCTGCTGCAATTTTTACCAATTTTCCGAATATCAACGGTCCTGCCGAACTTATTGTAAAAGTTTGTGAAATCGATACCGTTGAATTCAGAAAAAAGCTCTATGAAAAACGAGATGAGCTTTGGGCAACCAACGGCGATCAGACAAAGGCTACCATCTATCATTTTCTCGGTGCATATCTCAGCCTTATTGATAAAGCAGAAATTTATACCGTTCCTTCTCCCGATAACCCAGATATCCATGAAGTGAAAGTAAGATTTACTTTCAGAGACGGCGGAACAGAAGTGATGAACCCCAAATTTTTCATCAACACCGTTACGGGCGAATGCACCAACAGAGATAATTCGGGTGTTTTCGGTATTGGTTTCAATTTCTCAATAACCGATATGGTGGTTTATGCAACAACAGAATCGTGGATGCGTGATTTCGGTTTCTGCGTAATGTATGATATTATGGCGGCATCAATGCCCG
>JAZNFD010000219.1:0-3069 GCA_045588975.1 Acutalibacteraceae bacterium
GCACCCAAAAACCCTTTGTTGCCGAAACGGGCAAAACCTATAATCTCAAAATCGTTGTTTCGGACACTCTTGTCAAGTGCTACATTGATGATGTTCTTTACGTCGAACATGACTTTGCAAGCAAGGCGGAAGCGGAGGCATATCACGTTGTCAGCACCGACGGAAGCGGTGACATCATTGTAAAAATCGTCAACACAACGGGCACAAGCAAGGTATTTGCGGTTGATGTGAAAAATGCCGATGTCAAGTCCTCTGCAACCGTCAATCAGGTTGCGGGCGACAGCCTTGATAACGACAACATTCTCGGTGCAAAAGAGGACTGCATCATGGAAGAACTCACCGTCAGCGGCTTCTCCGACAAGTTCAATTACACCGTGCCCGCATATTCCGTAACCTGTATCAGACTCGAAAGAAACTGAATATATAAAGCAAGAAGGACTGCCTCGAACGAAGCAGTCCTTTTTATTATGAATTCATAACAAAATATTCAATTATTTTTGCCGCATTAGCCGCCGCAATCGGAAGAAATTCGCCGTAATCCATATGGGATGAACCGTCTGCACAGTCCGAGACCGCACGCACAACGCCGAAAGGCACACCGTTTGTGTAGCAGACCTGAGCGATGCTTGCACCCTCCATTTCGCAGACGACAGCACCGAAGTTATCGGTTATGAATTTCTTCTTTTCCTCGCTTGCGATAAACTGATCCCCCGATGCAATAACGCCCTTGAGCGCCTTGATTCCGTCAAGCTCTCCGACACCTTTGATAAGCGTTTCAACAACCTTTTCATCCGCAGGCATATTAACAACATTGATGCCCGAAATGAGGCCAATGGGGTCACCGAGCGGCGAAGTGTCCATATCGTGCTGAACCAGGCTTTCCGCAACCGCAACATCGCCGATTGCAAGCTTTGTGCTGAGACTGCCGCCGACACCCGTATTGATAATTCTGTCGGGCGCATATTTAAGTATCATCGTCTGGGCACACATGGCCGCCGCAACCTTGCCGATTCCGCAGACGGCAATAACAACATCCTTGCCGTGAAGAGTTCCTTTGACATATTCAACACCGCTGATTGTTTCAACGGATTTGTTCTCCATAAGAGACTTTATTGTTTCAACCTCAATGCGCATTGCGCCGATAATTCCTGTCATAAAAACACCTCTTTTTGTTATTCGCAGATATTTTATCACAGAAATCTTCAGAATTCAACAGTCAAAAGATTTTCAAAACTGTGACAATAAACCTATTGCCAATAAAATTAAAATGTGTTATTATATACAATATATAACTATAATGGAGGATTGTTGTTTGGAATATTACATAATATTTGCACTTCTTGCAGCAATCATTGTTCTGCTTGTTATACTTCTGGTGAGGCAAGGCAAAACCGATAATTCCGACACTGTGCATAAGATTGGTTCCGTTTCGGAAAAGGTTGCGGCTCTGTCGCAGTCACTCGGTTCGGAGTTCGAAAGAAACAGAAGAGAGACCCAGTCAGCGCAGCAGGCTATGCGCCTTGAAACAGCGAAAAGTCTCAGTGAAATGAGGGAAAAAATCGAAAAACTCAGGCTCGACAACACAGAATATCAGGGAAGAACGGAAAAGACCCTTTCCGAATCTCTTAATATAATCAGACTTAATAATATCGAGCAGAACGAAAGGCAGAGCAAGGCTCTTACCGAAGCGGTTGACCGTATGCGCGAAAGCAACGAAAGAAAGCTCGAGCAGATGCGTGTCACCGTTGACGAAAAGCTCAACGAAACTCTTACTCAAAGACTTGACAGCTCGTTCAAAACCGTTTCGGACAGACTCGAAAACGTCTATAAATCTCTCGGCGAAATGAAAGAGCTTTCAAACGGCGTCACCGCAAACGTAACAACACTCAACAGAGTTCTTACCAATGTAAAGGCAAGAGGCACGTGGGCTGAAGTTCAGCTCGGTGCAATTCTTGACCAGACCATTCCGGGTATGTATGAAACAAATTTCGTCTGTGTGCCCGGTTCAAAGGACAGAGTTGAATTTGCCGTTCATATCCCGTCAAGCGACGGCGGTGAAATGACCTATCTTCCCATCGATTCGAAATTTCCGATGGAAGATTACGTACGATTGTGCGATGCGGCGGATTCGGCTGATCCCGAAGCTCTTGCCGCCACAAGAAAGGCTCTTGAAGCAAGAGTTCTCGGTGAAGCAAAAACAATCACAAAATACATAAACGTTCCGCTCACAACCCCGTTTGCGATTATGTACCTTGCAACCGAAGGACTCTATGCGGAAATAACATCATCCCGATCGGGCATCGCAGAAAAAATTCAGAGCGAATTCAACGTTATGATTGCAGGCCCGTCAACAATAACCGCTCTTCTCAACTCGCTTTCCCTTGGCTTCCGTGCGGTAGCAATCAACGAAAAGGCAAACGAAGTCAGAATGCTTCTTGCCGCCGCAAAGGTGCAGTATGATAAATTCGGTGCTGTGCTTCAGAAAGCAAGACAGAAAATTGACGAAGCGGGCAAATCGCTCGACGAAGCAGACAAGCGCAATGAAATCATCCGCAAAAGGCTTAAAAATGTTGAAGAAATCGACGGCGGAAACGCTGAAGAGATATTAGGTATTAATGAAAGTTCAGATATTTAAGGAGGACATAATAATGAAAAATCCAAGCGAAATCCTTGCTCAGATGACCCTTGAAGAAAAAGCGGCTATCTGTGACGGTGCGGATTTCTGGCACCTCAAGGGAATGGAAAAATACGGTTTCCCCTCAATTATGGTCTGCGACGGCCCTCACGGACTCCGTAAAAAGGACTACAGCAAGAAGGGCGACAGCCTTTCAAACAGCGTTCCCGCAATCAGCTATCCCACAGCGGCTACAACCGCATCATCATGGGACCCCGAGCTTCTCTATGAAATGGGCGTCGCTCTCGGCAAAAAGTGCCTCAAGGAAGAAGTCGGTGTGCTTCTCGGCCCCGGTATCAATATGAAGCGTTCTCCGCTTTGCGGCAGAAACTTTGAATATTTCTCGGAAGATCCCATCCTTGCAGGTGAGCTTTCCGCAGGCTTCATCAACGGTG
>JAZNFD010000220.1:0-5736 GCA_045588975.1 Acutalibacteraceae bacterium
CTTGCCTTTATATGATTACCGACTATCTTGGTCTTTTCCTTTATCTGTTCGCCCTTTCTAACGTCTATTCTTACAGACGCATAGAATTTAAGAGCCTTACCGCCCGTTGTTACCTCGGGATTGCCGTACATTACGCCAACCTTTTCACGTAGCTGGTTAATGAATATAAGTACGCATTTGCTCTTTGCAACAGCGCCGGAGATTTTTCTCAACGCCTGAGACATAAGACGCGCCTGAACACCCACCGAGGACTGACCCATATCGCCTTCTATTTCGGATTTGGGAACGAGAGCCGCAACGGAGTCGATGATTATCGCATCGACAGCATCGCTTCTGACAAGAGACTCAGCTATTTCAAGAGCCTGCTCACCGTTATCGGGCTGTGAAACGAGAAGTGAATCGACGTCAACTCCGAGGTTTGCGGCATAGCCGGGGTCAAGTGCATGCTCTGCGTCGATGAATGCTGCCTCGCCGCCGTTTTTCTGTGCCTGAGCAACAACAGAAAGAGCGAGAGTTGTTTTACCTGATGATTCGGGACCGTATATTTCAATGATTCTGCCCTTGGGAAGACCGCCGATACCCGATGCGTTATCAAGAGTGATCGAACCCGTTGAAACTGCTTCGATGCTCATACCGTTATTTTCGCCGAGTCTCATTATGGTACCTTTACCGTAAGCTTTTTCAATTTGGGCAAGTGCGGTTTCAAGAGCCTTCTTCTTATCTGCCATTTTCTGAACCTCCAAAACGTTTAATCAAACAAATGTTCTATTGGTATTGTATAACATTCCGCTTAAAAAAGCAAGAGTTATTTTGAAAAATATTAAATTTTTTAATATATTCAGAAAAATACGAAAAAACTCTTGCATTTTATTTTTAAATCTGCTAATATATCATCTGTTAAATACAAAAAGGAGGTGTGACACATGGCAAAATGCGAATATTGCGGTAAAGATGTGTCATTCGGCATTAAGGTTTCCCATTCACACAGACGTACAAACAGAACATGGAAGCCCAACGTTAGAAGAGTCAAGGCAGTTGTTAACGGTACTCCCAAGAGAGTTTACGCTTGCACACGTTGCCTTCGCTCCGGTAAGGTTACAAGAGCCGTTTGATTTCAAACGCATGATTAAGAGACTGCTTTCAAGCAGTCTCTTTTTCTTTTTGTAACTTCTTACAATTGATTAGTGCCTGACCGAACACAAAAACACAATCCCTTGTGATTAATTACATTATTATATAGAATATTACCAAATCAGCCTCTTTTTTCAAAAAAGCTGTTTCATTTTCATCTGAAATTGTGTATAATAAACTTCAATGCCCTTTAACGGCATCGAGAACGGAGTTATATATATGAGTTATTCGATTAATCCATCATTATTCAAATCAATATTTGCGGTTCCTACCGATATTGTTGATAAGCATATCCGTCTTGCAAACGAGCATCATCTGAAAGTGCTGCTCTGGATTCTTTGCAAATCACCCGATAATCCCGACATCCGGAAAATGTGCGAAGATATAAATATAGATATCAAAGATGCGGCTGATTATCTTCAATACTGGGTTGTGACAGGCGTTCTCAAGAGCGACGGTTCGGTTCCCGTGCAGTCTGCATTCATCCCGCCCAAGCCCGAACCCGTCCCCGAAACAAAAAAAGTTGTTTCAATTTCATCGAAAGCTGAAGAACCCGCTCTCGCGCCCTCAAAGCCTTCGAGCGCGGAAATTGCAGACAGACTTGAAGAATCACCCGAAATCGGTCATCTTTTCAAAGAAGCTCAGCATAAACTCGGAAAAACAATCGGCTACGACGGTCAGTGCACGCTTCTTCTGCTTCACGACCATTACGGTCTGCCGACAGATGTTCTTTTTATGCTCATTGATTACTGCGTTTCGGTCGGCAAAACCAATTACAGCTACATTCAGACAGTCGGCAAGGATTGGGGCACAAGAGAAATCGATACCCTCGACAAAGCCGCAGAGCAGATTGAAACTCTCAGAAACGTCAATGCAATATGGAATGAATTCGCAAAATACGCAGGAATCACGAATCCCAAACCAACAAGAGCCCAGTCAACATATATGCACCGTTGGAGCAAAGAACTCGGATTCAGCCTCGATATGATTATTCTCGCTTACGAAGAAATGGCAGACCATACGGGTAAATTAAACTTCAAATACATTGACAAAATTCTTTCAGGCTGGCACGCAAAAGGATATAAGAAACCCGAAGATATCGGCACAGCGCCCGAAGATCAGAAACCTGCCGCCAAACCCAAAACTCCCGAAGCGGCTGCCGCTTCATATGACCTTGAAGAATTCAAAAACCGTTCGATTCACGGTGAATTAAAATATGAAAGGAAGAAAAAGAAATGAGTTACAGCAAAGCGACGCTTTCAAAGGCACTGCAGACACTCGAAAGCAGGCGTAACAAAGCTCAGCGCATTCAGATGGCACGCCAGCTTGAAGTAACGGAAAAACTTCCCGTCATTTCAAAATATCAGAATCAGCTTTCCGAAACAGGTCTTTCGGTAGTGAAGGCAATCGGTATGGGAAGCGATGCTCAGGAATATATCAGGCAGCTTGCAGAGCTTAATCTTGCCGTTCAGAAGAAAATCAAACAGATTCTGACAGAAAACGGATATCCCGAAGATTATCTTGAAACTCCCTACACCTGTAAAAACTGCTCGGACACGGGATATAAAGGCGGTTTCGTCTGCGAATGCAGAAAAGAGCTTCTCCGCGAGCTTGCAAAAAAAGAGCTTGCTTCCGTTTCCACCAGCGATAAATGCAATTTCGATAATTTTGACATCGGATATTATCCCCTGCCCGTTGACCCGACTCTCGGAGTTTCTCCGCAGAAAAGGATGAACGACATTTTTGAATATTGCAAGTGCTACGCCGAGGATTTCGATACCGATTCCGAAAGTCTCTATATGCACGGCGCAACAGGTCTCGGCAAAACTCACCTTTCTCTTGCAATCGCAAATGTTGTTGCGGAAAACGGATACAGAGTAATTTACGATACCGCCCAGAATATTCTTTCGTCACTTGAAAAAGAAAAATTCAGCTATTCAAATTCAGACGACAGGGAAAGAGAAATTCTCGACTGCGACTTGCTTATAATCGATGACCTCGGCTCGGAATTTTCAACGCAGTTCACGGTTGCGGCGATTTATAATATCGTTAACACAAGAATCAACCGTTCAAAGCCCGTTATCATCAGCACAAATCTCACGGAATCAGAGCTTGAAGCAAAATACACGCAGAGAATTACATCAAGAATTATCGGCAACTATGTTTCGCTTCTTTTCCTGGGAAAAGATATAAGACAGATCAAGAATAATTATTAAGGAGTTACCAATGGATATCATTCAGCATCTTACAGCGCAATTCGGCTTGCAGACATGGCAGGTTGAAAACACAGTCAAACTCATTGACGAGGGAAACACCATCCCCTTTATCGCACGATACAGAAAAGAAGCTCACGGCACCCTTGACGATCAGGTTATCAGAGAGCTTTCCGAAAGACTTGAATATCTCAGAAATCTTGATAAGCGCAGAGAAGAAGTCCGTTCCTCAATCGAAAGTCAGGAGAAAATGACAGAAGAGATTGCCGCCGCACTTGATAAGGCCGAAACCCTTGCGGAAATTGAAGATATTTACAGACCCTTCAGACCCAAGAGAAAAACGAGAGCATCCGTTGCAAGAGAAAAAGGTCTCGAACCGCTCGCAAACGCTATCTACGAGCAGAATGCAGACTCGCCTGCTCCCATTGAAATGGCGGCTGAATTCATTGATGCGGAAAAAGGCGTTGAAACCGCAGAGGATGCACTCAAGGGCGCAATGGATATCATTGCGGAAAACATTTCAGATGATGCAAACATCCGCCGCAGACTGCGTAATCTTTTCACCGTTCTCGGTGTTGTTACAGCAACTGCAACAGATAAGGATGCAGACAGCGTATATACAATGTATTATGAATACAGCGAACCCGTAAACAAAATCGCAGGTCACAGAGTTCTTGCAATCGACAGAGGCGAAAAAGAAAAGTTCCTCAAGGTCAGCGTAACTCTCGATGCCGTCAAAGCGGCAAACGTTATAACAAGCGCAACTCTCAATCCCGACGGTTCACCCACAACAGAAACCGTCCGTGAAGCAGGCGAAGATGCATATAACAGACTCATCTACCCCTCAATTGAGCGCGAAATCAGAAATATGCTCACCGAAAATGCCGCCGCAAACGCTATAAAAGTTTTTGCAATGAACACAAAAGAGCTTTTCCTCGCTCCCCCCGTAAAGGGAAAAGTTGTTATCGGTCTTGACCCAGGCTACAGAACGGGCTGCAAGGTTGCAGTTGTTGGCACAACGGGTAAAGTTCTCGACACGGGCGTTATTTACGTTACCCATTCCGATGCACAGAGAAATCAGGCTAAAGAGCTTATCAAAAAGCTTATCGCAAAGCACGGCGTAAACTGCATTTCAATAGGTAACGGAACAGCATCAAAAGAAACCGAAATTTTTGCAGCTGAAGTTCTTCGTGAGATCAGCGCAGATGTTTCATATATGGTTGTCAGCGAAGCGGGCGCATCCGTTTACTCAGCATCAAAGCTTGCCGCTCAGGAATTCCCGCAGTTTGACGTTTCACTCAGAAGCGCCGTTTCAATCGCAAGACGTCTTCAGGACCCCCTTGCAGAGCTTGTTAAAATCGACCCGAAAGCAATCGGAGTCGGTCAGTATCAGCACGATATGCCTCCCAAAGAGCTTGATGCCGCACTTGACGGCGTTATCGAAGATGCGGTTAACTCTGTCGGCGTAGACCTCAATACCGCTTCCGCTCCCCTTCTTTCAAGAGTTTCGGGTATCAACGCAACAGTTGCAAAGAACATCGTTGATTTCAGAGACGAAAACGGCGAATTCAAAGAGCGTTCACAGCTCAAAAAAGTTCCCAAGCTCGGCGCAAAAGCTTTCGAACAGTGCGCAGGCTTCCTCAGAGTACCCGAAAGCAAAAATGTCCTCGATAACACGGGCGTTCATCCCGAAAGCTACGCAGCGGCAAAAGAACTCCTCAAGCTTTGCGGTTATTCGCTTGACGATATCGGAACAGATAAAATCGCCGAGATATCTTCAAAAGTCGAGTCGCTCGGAGAAAACGAAATTGCAGAAAAGCTCGGAATCGGTGTTCCCACTCTAAAAGATATTGTAAAAGAACTTATTCAGCCTGCCAGAGACCCGAGAGATGAACTTCCTCCTCCGATGCTCAGAACCGACGTTATGGATATGAGCGACCTTGTTCCCGGTATGGAACTCAAAGGCACGGTCAGAAACGTTACCGATTTCGGCGCATTCATCGACATCGGCGTTCATCAGGACGGACTTGTTCACATCTCGCAGATTACAAACAAATTCATCAAGCATCCATCGGAAGCTCTCAAGGTAGGTCAGGTTGTTACCGTCTGGGTAATCGCCGTTGACGTTGCCAAAAAGAGAATTTCACTTACCATGAAACAGCCCAAACCTCAGGAGAATTAAAAAATGGCAGATAAATTCAGACAAGACTTAACACAGGGAAGCGTCGGAAAACAGCTGATGAAATTCGCAATTCCGTTTCTTCTTTCCAACCTTCTTCAGGCATTTTATTCCGTTGCCGATATGATAATCGTCGGCAGACTCTGCGGTACTCACGGCATCACGGGTGTCAATATCGGCAGCCAGATCAACATTCTTGTTACCGGTGCGGCA
>JAZNFD010000221.1:0-3941 GCA_045588975.1 Acutalibacteraceae bacterium
TATTCCGCCGATATGCTCGGTGTTGATGCTTTCAACCATTATTTCACGCTCGCGGAGTCCCATTTTCCGTTTAAGAAGCAAAGAAAACATCGTTGCTATCGTCATGAAACCGAGACCGCCGATTTGTATGAGAGTTATTATTACCGCCTTCCCGAAAAGAGTCCAGCTTGTTGCGGTATCAAGAACAACAAGCCCCGTAACACATGATGAAGAAACCGCCGTAAAAAGTGCAGGCACAAATCCGGCACTTTCTCCGCTTTGCGATGCAAACGGAAGCATCAGCAGAAGCGTTCCGATAACGATTATCGAGATGTAGCCGAGGGCAATTATTCTTATTTGCGAAAACTTTCTTTTCATTTTTAACCTCTTGAGAAAAAAATAACACATTAATATTACCATATACGGTTCTGTTTTTCAACGGTATACTTGAAAAAGAATACAATAGATGGTAAAATATATAAAATTTTTAAAAGAAGTGATTTTATGGAAAAATATATTGATTTACACACCCATTCGCTCAAATCTGACGGGTCAATGACCCCTGCCGAGGTTGTACGTGAAGCCGAAAAAGCGGGTCTTGCGGCAATTGCTCTCTCTGACCACGATACTGTTGACGGAATCGAAGAAGCGGTTGCCGAAGGCGAGAAAATCGGAGTAGAGGTCATCCCCGCCATTGAGTTTTCTGTTATTTCCGAAACGGAAACCCATATTCTCGGTTATTTTATTGACATAAATAATCCTGATTTAAAAAGAGTGATGAGCGAAGTTGTTGATTTACGAATCCGCCGCAACGAAGTCACGTGCAGGAGGCTCAATGAGCTTGGCTTTGATATCACGCTTGAAGAAGTGCGTGAGCTTGCGCCGAATAATTTTGTCGGCAGGGCACATTTTGCGAGAGTTCTTATGGACAAAGGTTACACAAAGAGCGTCAAGGAAGGCTTTGACAAATATATGTCTGCCGGTCAGTATGCTTATTGCGAGCAGCAAAGGCTTACAGCCAAGGAGGCAATTGAACTTATCAAAAAATGCGGAGGGCTTTCATTTCTTGCCCATCCGCATCTGACGAAGTTTGATGATGATAAAATAAGAATGTATATTAAAGAACTCAAGGGCTACGGTCTTGACGGCATTGAAGGTTATTATACCGACTACACCCCCGAAATGCAGGAGAAGTATCAGTCTATGGCAAAAGAAATGGGACTTATGATTTCGGGAGGCACGGATTTTCACGCAAAAATGAAGCCGCATATTTCGATCGGTACGGGTCTCGGAAATATGAAAATCCCGTATTCTCTGATTGAAGAAATGAAGAAGCGTATCTGACTTTTTTATGCTCAGAAAGCAATGTGCAATCCCGAAAAGCAAATGTTTTCAAAAATCGCAAGTGAGCTTTTGCTATGAAAACGGGAGAAAAAACGAGAAAACGAGAGATTGTGAAATGTAAATTAAAAAAGTTCAGAAAAGGTATTGACAGAACATAAACCTTATGATAATATATGCAAGCACGAAAAAATTAAACGGAGGAAATGTTATGTCTACTTATATGCCTAAAGCGGGCGATATCACCCGTAAGTGGTATGTGATCGATGCAGCAGGTAAGCCCATGGGTAAGGTAGCTGTTGAAGCAGCAAGACTTCTTCGCGGTAAGCACAAGCCCATCTTCACTCCTCATGCAGACTGCGGCGATCATGTAATCATCATCAATGCTGAGAAAGCAGTTCTCACAGGCAACAAACTCAATCAGAAGATGTACTATCATCACACAGGTTACATCGGTCATCTCAAAGAGGTTAAGTACAGCACTCTTATGAAGACCAGATCAGATTTCGCTATGACACTTGCTGTTAAGGGCATGGTTCCCGACACAGTAATCGGCCGTAAGGCTCTTACCAGACTTCGCGTATTCAAGGGCGCAGAACACACACATGCTGCTCAGAAGCCCGAAGTATGGGAATTTTAAGAAAGGGAGGCAATAAATAATGTACGATTCAAATCCTTATTTCTACGGTACAGGCCGCAGAAAGAGGACAGTTGCCAGAGTACGCGTTTATGCAGGTACAGGCAAGATTATAATCAATGACAGAGAGATCGATGATTATTTCGGTCTTGAAACACTCAAGCTCATCGTTCGTCAGCCTCTCGCTCTTACAGACACAGCTGAGAAGTTTGACATCATCTGCCGTGTAGGCGGCGGCGGTGTAACAGGCCAGGCAGGTGCTATCCGTCACGGTATCGCACGTGCACTTCTTCAGTACGACGAGAATCTTCGTCCCGCCCTCAAGAAGGCAGGTTTCCTTACCAGAGACCCCAGAATGAAGGAAAGAAAGAAGTACGGTCTCAAAGGCGCACGTCGTGCACCCCAGTTCTCAAAGAGATAATTTTTCCCGAATGGGGATTATCGAAAGCCCTTGGAATCACCCGATTCCAACGGCTCTTTTCTTTTTCAGGACAATTCAAAAATTTTAATATGTGACAAATTGGACTTTGTCTTTACATAATCGGTATTTATATTCCTGTAATTTCTCTTATTTCTTCTGCGTCAATATCATTCAGATTGCGGTTCTGCGAAACGGAGATATACGCTGCCGCACCTGCAGCTTCGCCTATACCGACACAGATAGGCATTACCCTGAAATTGGAGTGTGCCATGTGAGTACCCGAAATGTTTCTTCCGCAAAGCAGAAGATTTTCTTTAGCTTCGGGAAGAAGACAACGGTACGGAATCGTATATCCTTTTGTCTGTTTGAAATGCTTCTGAACGCCCGTTTTGTCAAGTCCCGCACCCGTGATGTTATGAACATCAAAATTGAAGTAGGCATCTTTCACAACATAATCGTCAAACACTTTCGCTTCAAGAATATCCTGTTCGTTAAGAGTGTATTTACCCTTGAAATGCCTTGTTTCACGGATGCCTATTAACGAAGCGGAGCTGACGATAAAACAGTTTTCATATCCGGGAACAAATTTCCTTAAATATTTTACTATATCATCCATCTGTCTGCGGCAGGTCAGAGTTGCTTTTGTTAAGTCATCGGCATCTGTGCCGTCAATTTCAACGGCGTTTGTCATATTGCAGGTAACAACGCCGGGAAGCGTTGATTCGTAAGTCAGAATGTGACCTGCAGGGTAGGGAATATGTTCTTTGGCAAGAGCCTGAAGCTCGCCGTTTGATGTTTCGTAAGTGGATTCAAATGAGCCTAAGAATACAGCTCGTTCGTAATCAACACCGCCGACCTTGAACATCAAAGTTGCAGGTTGCATCTTATTATCGCTTTCTCTGCCGAGAACAAATTCTGCGCCTGCACGGGCGGCAATATCACCGTCACCCGTGGCATCAACAATGACTTTGGCATATATGTCCGTCTTGCCCGATTTGTTGATAACGGTTGCACCGAGCACCTTGTCGCCGTCACAGATTGCATCTTCGGCAAAGGTGTAAAGCATAAGCTTACAGCCGACCTCATCAAGCATTTCAAGATAAAGAGTTTTCAGCTTTTCGGGGTCAATAAGGTTGGTGATTTTATTTTTGAATTCACCTTCGTTGTTTTCAGATGTCCTTTTCAAAATATCATAATAAAGCGGACTGCCGCAGCTTCCCGTCCAATGGCTCATAAGCCCTGAGGTTGAAATTCCGCCTACATCGCCGCTTTGTTCAACAAGAATAACCTTTGCACCGTTTTTAGCTGCTGTATAAGCAGCGGCAAATCCAGAAGGTCCGCTTCCGAGAACTAATACATCTGCATGTAATTCAAACTTTGCTATCATAGTCTGCTCCTCTGAATGGTGTTTGTATAAATTGAAATTGGTAATATATAAGCGAGGGTTTAACAGCCTTCGCTTTTCCTATATTATGAAGGTGACCGGTCTGACGGAATTTGGAATTGGGACACCACGCCCGCAGATAAATGTGTCAGCCACCCTTCATTATTCTGCGTTCGATT
>JAZNFD010000222.1:0-2862 GCA_045588975.1 Acutalibacteraceae bacterium
ATATTTGATGTATTCCGCAGGACTTGACTGCAGGAGTTGAGCAGGAACCACGGCATATTTTAATGAGCCGGACAATACGGTCATAATGTTTACTAGGGTTGTCTTTTTCAATCCGCACACAAATTTCTGATTAACATAGTCTTGAATCACGATCGGCGTAAGTGAACGCAGCTTATACATTCCGAGAGCCGGCTTCAAATGACTTTCTATAATTTGCACATAGGCTTGTTGCGTGTTGTACTTACACGACATTTTCACGTAGTTATCGAACCAATAATCAAGATAATCAGCATAGGACATATCAGACGGCTCGAATTTCAATCCTGCGTTGTTATACTCTGCCATTGCTTTTGTTCCTGCAATTTCAGCTTCCTTCTTCGTTGGGAATCCTGCCTTGCTTATGGAGTTTCTTTTTCCGTTGATCTTGGCGGCTTCAAAACGATATTCCCAATTCGGTTTTTTTGCTTTCCCGTTCTTGTCAACCTTCCCTTTGTTACGGTCACGAATGTTCAGTTTTGCCATACACAATCATCCTTTCTCTTCATCATTATTTTTTAGGTGCAGTTCATACGTGCTGCCTTTTTTTACTCGCAAAACATCGTCTGACGTTTTCAGAAATGCCTGAATTTCGCTTTTTTCGATGTGTGGCAACCGAGAATATATGTCCTTCTGCAAAATGCCGTCATTTTGACGTATGGTGGCGAGAATGTCCGGTATAACAACATCTTTTCTCCATTTGGTTTCTTTTATGGCATCATCAATCATATCCAAGTATGAGAAACAGTCTTTTTGTGAGTTGTGCATATACTCATACCAATCTTGAAAATAGATTGTTGCGCCTTTGCCTTTTGAATAGAACAAATCCCGGACCGTGAGAAAAGTGTCTTTGCAGCGGTATAATATTTCTAATCTTTCGTCTAAATCACAAACAAAATCCGCTTCACGGTACAAATCCATAAATTTTTTTGTTTCTCTGTTAATCATTGCGCCGTGTTTCATTTCAAAATTATAAGCAAGGTCCGATTCCCGGTCTGTTCGGCTGAACTTCGGGTTGACTGTTTTTAGAACCGCATATTTTTCGAGTGCCTTTTCATAATCACGCTGCATCAAAAACGGTATTTCTTCATCTGAAAACGGTTTGCCGTCAACACGCTTGATTCCATTCTTTGTTTCGATGTATTCCGGTTTCACATGTTCCACGGTTTGTTTAACTACCGGTATTTGTTGTACCGGTTTAACGGTTGGAGCCGGCTTCGGCTGATTCTGTTTCCGTTCCATGCTTTTCTCTATGGCCGTAAACGCAACGAATATTCCGGCTAGTATATACACAGCCAATCCACCGACAATAAGCCACGAAACAAGATTGTACTGCTTTGCATGGGGAACGGTGAGACTTGTCAACAATACTGCAACAACGATCATCAATATATATTTGATTATTCTTATCTTCTTCATATCACATACTTTCCTTTTAATTTTATAATTCCATAACTTTCTATTGTTCTGAAAAAATTAACATATTATAATAATTCGTAGAACTCACGTTCGTGAAGGGAGCCTTTGCATGAAAGAATACTACATAAAACAAATAATTGAATTATTACATGAAACTGTTGATGAACCGTTGCTTGATTTGGTTTATCAGATATTGCTAAAAAGTAAACAAGCTACATAAAGGCCTGAAGCATTTGTTTGACACTAATAATTTTTTCCCTAGCAAGATTATTAGGAGTTTCCACTAAAGACAGAAAATCCTCATCGGTACGCAATCTTGTTACGATATCTACAATGATATCGTTCTTTTTTTCGGTTTTTCTCTCCATCGGAACATCAAAACCAAGCATCCACGGTTCACTTACATCCAAGTATTTGCATATTGAATATAATCTTTCTGAATCCATGTTCTGAGACTTTCCGGAAAGATACTGACTGACTGCAGACTTCGGAATCTTCAAATCTTTCACCAAGTCAACAGATTTCTTTTCCCTGATATTAAGTGCGTGTTGCAACCGGTCTTTTAATTCAGCTTTTTTCTCACTCACTCAATCACCTTCTTTCGTATGAGATACTTGCATTATAGCACACTGATTGAACTTTTCAAACAGAAAGTTCAAAAAAATTGAATTTTAGGGTTGACGAACTAAAATTATTATGCTACCATAACAATGGTTCAAGTTGGTTGAACAATAAGCGAGAGAGGAGTAGACGAATGGGAAGAGCAAAATTTGATTACAGCAAGCTAATCGGCAGAATTATTGAGAAGTTTGGTTCTCGCAGAGCGTTTGCGCAAGCGGTGGGGTTTTCCGAGAACACTATATCGAAAAAACTTTCCGGAAAAATGGCTATCACTACAAATGATATTATGAAGTGGTCCGCACCGGAGTTTCTTGATATTGCTGATGCGGATATCCCTGAATTTTTTTTTGCAACAAAGGTTCAAGCAAGTTGAACCAATAAGGAAGGAGTAACGGAATGAAAGATATGTTATACACCGTTCCCGAAGTCGCAAAGATTCTAAAAACGAATGTCAATTTTGTGTACCGTCTGCAGAACGCAGGACTGTTGAAGTTTATGAAACTCGGACGGCTGAAATGCAGAAAGACAACGCTTGAAGAATTTCTTGCGAAGTATGAGGGAATGGATGTCAGCGATCCGACCAACATCAAGGCGTTGGGAAACGAGGTAGCAGAAGATGAAGAAAGCAATTAGGAATTTTTTCGTATTTGTTGGTGCTATCTGTGTGTTAGGTGGCATTTTTATTGCCACATGGGAAGCGCAAGACTTTAACGATCAGTTAAACGCAGCGAAATACAGTATCGTGCTTGTCGTACTTGGCTTCGCACTGTGCTTGCTGAATGGGGG
>JAZNFD010000223.1:0-5137 GCA_045588975.1 Acutalibacteraceae bacterium
ACAGAAAGAGAAGAATATTGCAAACAATTATTTTTTGAAATGAATAAATATGCTTGAAATGTGCGTGATAATAAAATATAATCAAATTGCAGATAATCCGAAAGGGGAATGATTATGGCGAAGTTTGATATTGTAATTGTAGGCGCATCAACGGCAGGCAGCTATTTTGCGAGGAGAATGTCGGAAAAAGGCTTTTTCGTTCTGATGATTGATAAAAACTCAAAAGAAAGAATCAGTCCGGATTATGATATTTTTCATATGGGCAAGTCTGAAATGGAGCAATTCAGACTTCCTGTAGTGAAAAAAGGTGACGGAATATATGCTTTTGAGTTTTCTGAGCAGTATATGTATTCGGCTTTCGGCGGCTATCCCAAGCCCGCACCGACAACTGTTATCGGTATGCACAAGCACGACTATATCGTTCGTATGAATGAATGGGCAGAGGAAGTCGGCGCCGCGATAGAATATGAAGCTTCGTTTGTTGATTGTGTTTATGATGAACACGGAAAAATCTGCGGAGTTACATATGAAAAAAGCGGAGAAAAAGTAACGGTCGATTGCCGTCTTGTTGCTGATTGTTCGGGGATTCCCGCGGTTGTCAGACGCAGTCTGCCCGATGGATACGGTATCGAAAAATTCGAACTGACTTCCGAAGATATTCTTTATGTTACCCTCAGATATGTTGATTTTGTCGACAAAAAAGAAGAATGGTTAAAATCTCATTTCTGGATTGCATATAAATCATGGGTTGCACCCAGCAAGGGCAGCGATGCGATTATCGGAATGGGATCTTGCTTCGGTTTTGATTATGTTGAAAAGGTTTATGAGCAGTTCACGAAAAACGTTAAACTCCCTGCACACAAAGTAAAGAGAATTGAAAAAGGCAGAACACCTTATCACCGAGCGCCTTATTCATTTGTTGCAGATGGTTTTATCTGTATGGGTGATGCAGCCTGCATGACAAAGCCTAATTGCGGAGAAGGATGTACAGCAGCTCTTGTTCTTGAAGATATTGCAATTGATATCGTTTCGGATGCAATGCAGAACGGCAGATATCCTTCGAGAGAATCTCTTTGGTCGGTTAATAAAAAATATAATGATACTCAGGGCAAGGAGTTTGCGGGTCTTATGGCACTTCTTGCATCTATTGTCAGACACAGTCCCAAGGCTAATGAATTTTTATTTAAACACGATGTGATTTTCAGCAAAAAGATTCTTGCGGGGATGGAAGAAGGACTTACGCTTGATGTGACAGATTACCTAAAAACTCTTGTTTTTGTACTTATCGGTCTTGTTTCGGGTAATATCAGAATTTCCGAAATCAAGAGTATTCTCAAGGGCGTTATCAACAGCGGAAAGCTGACCGAGCTTTACGGAAGATTTCCGTCGACTCCCGACGGCTATGATGAATGGGTAAATGAAGCGGAAGAACTTTGGGAAAAAGCAGGCAAACTTGCCGATTGGAAGCCTCTCTGATAAACTGAACAAAGATATATTTGCGGTGTGTAATTTAATTTTACACACCGTTTCTTTGTTTTAAAAACAAATTAATACAAAAAGCCAAAAAAGTGTTGATTATTTTTAATTTATAATATATAATTAGCATCGTATAAGTTTTTCTTTTGGGGGTACAAGAATGAAAAAAGTCGTTTCTGTATTTATGGCAATTGTTTTACTTGCGGCTTCTTTTGTTTGCGGTTTTTCGTCCGATGGCTATGTTGTTCCCGAAATACTTTCGGTTGAAATCGGTGAACAAAGCGAATACGGTTTTGTTGATTATGATTTTGTTGACACCGAAGGTGATGAAATCGGCATCTTTGATTTTTCATATCTTCCCAAGTCAAGGACATCAGGCAAAAACGGATCTCTTTCGGTCTTAACGATGCAAAGCACCATGTCGGGCATTCCGTCTTCATATGATTCGAGAACTGAAGGATGCATCACATCTCCGAAGCAGCAGGGAGTATCGGGTAACTGTTGGGCTTTTTCGACAATCAGCATGCTTGAAACCGATGCGATTCTCAAAGGATTTGACAGTATAGAAAGTGCGGACTATTCCGAGGCTCATTTTTCATGGTTTACCTCAAGAAGCCTTACGGATAACACAGATGACCCTACCTATGGCGATGGATATATTTCTGATACTCCCTATATGGTTGGCGGTAACTGGATTATTTCCGCAGGCTCACTTTCCAGATGGACTGGTGCGGCAGAGGACTCTGACTATCCGTTCAATTACAGAGACCTTTCTGCAATGGGCAATTATGACGAAAGCTGCAGATATGACACGGGAAGCGGTACGGTTATTGATTCTGCTCAGTCACTTCTGGGCATGGATGATGCGAAAAGCTGGATTATGGAGCATGGCTCGGCTACTTTTTCTTTTTATTTCACGGATGAATTTTATAACAGCAGTACTTGTTCTTATTTTTACAATGGTACAGAATCACTCAATCACGAAATAACCGTTGTCGGTTGGGATGATAATTATTCACGTTTTAATTTTAATTCATCTGCCCGGCCTTCGGGAAACGGCGCTTGGCTTTGCAAAAACAGTTGGGGACTCAATTGGGGAGATGACGGATTTTTCTGGATTTCATATTATGATTCCTCAATCAGTCAGTTTGCAGGCATTTCGGCAAGAAGCAGAGAAGATTTCTACAAGAATTATACATATAACGGAACCGGATGGGAGTCATATTTGAATCATGTCGGCACAGCTAAAATCGGCAACGTGTTTACGGCAAACGGAAACGAGCTGTTGACCTGCGTTTCAACATACACCCTGATGCCTGCTCAGGAAATCGTAATTTATGTTTATAAAAATCTTCCCTCGGGATACCGTAATCCCGAGCAGGGAAGTCTTGCTTATAAAAAGACTGTTATCGTTGACAGACCCGGATATCACATTATTGACCTCGGTGCTGAAATCGCACTTGGCAAAGGTTCTGTTTTTTCTGTTGTAATTGAGTATACAGCAGATGACGGCGAAACAGTTTATTTCCCGATTGAGGCTGACGGTGCGGGAACAAATTCGTATCATGCCGTCAGGGGAGAGAGTTTTCTCAATCTGCCTTATTATAACGTCGGCTGGTATGATTCTTTGAGCTATAAAATGAAAAATGTTTATGTTCAGGCTTTCACAAAATGTTACCACAACAGTTTCACTGAAACTAAATATGCAACTTGCGAGGAAGACGGATTTGAAAAGATTTCTTGCTCTGTTTGCGGCAAGATTCTGAGAGAAACATTAATTCCCGCCGCAGGGCACGATTTTACCGATTGGTCGGATTATATTCATGATTTTACAACCGACCGTGAGGTCAGAACAAGATCTTGTCTTGATTGCGGCATTACCGAAAATGAATCAATCCGTTATCATAAGAACACTATAAGACTTGAAGTTCTTCTTCAGGAGATATTTGACAGAATCATTCAGATTCTCAGGGAGATTTTTTGAAATATATTAAGGTGACAACATATGAGAAAGAAAAATTCGTTGTTAATTAAAACTGCTTGTGCAACTGCAGGAGTTGTCGGGGTTGCGGGGTTTACTTTGTTTCGCCAGATAATGCACAGAGATGCAAAGCTTGCTGATACATTCGGTAAAATTATTACCAGACAGCCTGAGCAGACGGAAGTGCCTGAAAGAGATGAAAGACAGCTCTGGTTTGATAATCAGGCGCTTGATGAGTTTGAAATAATCAATGCAAAAGGATTCAGGCTCAAAGGGTGGCTCCTTCCCGCTGACGAATCCTCGGATGTTTATGTTTTTTGCAGCCACGGTTACAGAAACTGCGGCACGGGTGAGTTTGACCGTATGGCAAAATTTTATCACGACAAGGGTTGGAATGTTTTTCTTGTTGACCATCAGGCTGCGGGGATGAGTGAAGGAAAATACATAGGCTTCGGCTACTATGAATACCGCGACTGCCTTCAGTGGCTTGATTTTATCAATAATCATTTCGGAAACGATATTCAGATTATTCTTCACGGTGTTTCAATGGGCAGTGCAACGGTTATGCTTATGGCAGGCAGCGGAAGACTTCCGGCAAACGTCAGATTTGTTGTTGCCGATTGCGGATACACTTCGGCTTATAATCAGTTTGTTCATAACGCCAAAGGAATGCATGTTCCTTCTTTTCCGATTATCAACGTTGCAAATTTCTTTAACCGTGCAATTTCGGGATATGATTTCAAGGACGTGAGTCCGATTGATTCGGTGAAAAAAGCAACGGTGCCTATGATTTTTATTCACGGCGCAAATGATGACTTTGTTCCGACACATATGGTGAATGAGCTTTATGAGGCTTGCGCAAGTGCGCATAAAGAGCTTCTTATCGTTGACGGTGCGGGACATGCAGAAAGCTATCCGACAGACAGCAAGTCATATGAAAACATAATTAACTGCTTTGCAGAAAAGTATATTAACTAACCAGATTATTGGAGGCGTTTCCTCTTGCAGAAAAGAATTTATCTTTCCTCTCCCACAATGCACGATGAAGAGTTGGAGTTTATAAAAGAAGCATTTGAACGAAATTGGGTTGCTCCTCTCGGGTTCAACTGTGATGGATTTGAAACCGAGATAACATCGTTTCTTAATGAAGATAACACTTATGCTCTTGCGCTTTCGTCCGGCACAGCCGCATTACACCTTGCCGTAAAACTTGCAGGTATTGAGCGTGGCGATGTTATTCTTTGTTCTGACATGACTTTTATAGCAAGCGCAAATCCCGTGTCATACGAAGGTGCGGTTCAAGTTTTTGTTGATTCCGAAAAAGACACATGGAATATGGACCCTGAGGCGCTCGAAAAAGCTTTTGAGAAATATCCTCAGGCAAAGGCTGTTATTCTCGTACATCTTTACGGTGTCCCTGCAAAGATTGATGAAATTGCCGAAATATGCAGAAAACATAATGCAGTTCTGATAGAAGATGCGGCAGAGGCGCTTTCTGCTTCGTATAACGGTCAAAAGTGCGGTACATTCGGCGATTACGGAGTGCTTAGCTTTAACGGCAACAAGATTATCACTACTTCGGGCGGCGGAATGCTTATTACCAAAACACCGCAGGAGAGGGAGCGTGCTTTGTTCCTGGCTACTCAGGCAAGGGAAAAGGCGATGTGGTATCAGCACGAA
>JAZNFD010000224.1:0-4863 GCA_045588975.1 Acutalibacteraceae bacterium
GTTATCAGATTATAAAAACAATCGAAATGGAAAGTGAAGAGGTGTTCACTCTCAACGAAGGAACGCTTTATCCGATTCTGCATTCACTTGAGGCTGAAAAGAGCCTTGAATCCTATTGGTGTGAGGCAGAAGGAAGAAAACGCAAATATTATAAGATAACTGCCAAGGGCCGTGAAGAACTTGCAGGCAGAGAGCAGGAATGGAAAACCTTTTCTACTGCCGTCGGCAAAGTTCTGGGAGGTGCGAAGCTTGCAGGAGCATAATTTTGATGAAATACTTGACTTTCTTTGTTCGGGCATAATGTCCAAAAAGGAAAGACAGAATGTGCGTGACGAGCTTTTTGATCATCTGATGTGCAAATACGAAACAAACCTTGCAATCGGTATGGATGAAGAAAAAGCCGCCGAAAGTGCAATAAATGATCTGGGGGATAAAAAATCACTCAAAGAAAAACTGCAGAAGGTTCATTGGTACTATCCTGCCCAAAGCATGAAAACTGCATTTTATTATCTGATAGTTGCAATGATTGCGCCGATGATGACAGCTTTTCTCGGTGTTTCAGATTATCTTTTCGAACTTGCTCCCATTGCATCAATCGTATCGCTCATGCTTGAATTTGCAGCCTTTTTTATGTTCAGAACAGTAAGCAAGAAATTCAATCTTGCATTTAAGTTAAGTGTCGTTTCAACGTTATTAACTGTTGTTCAAACTGCATCAGAATCTTTTTTGAATGACTATGCCATTGCAGGTGTTGTTGTTTCGGCGGTAATATCTGTTTTTACGATTTCAAGAACAATCCTCATGTTCTCGGCATTGAATGAACTTTTAAAGCAGAATGGAAATTCCAAAATAATCAAAGAAACTGTAATTTTTTATTTGCAATGTTTGTTTTGGTCTTTTTATATGATCTCAAAGTTGACCAACCGTTCATCAAACGGTTCAGGTATTTTCGGATTGTTTTATGTTTTTTTGTTTGTTGGATTTTATATTTTGTTTATTGTAAATCTTCTGAAAATCTCCGATATTCTATATAAGAGTGACCATGAATACAAGGTTGATATTTCAGGGAAAAAGATCTTATCCGCAGTTTCGGTTGTTTGTGTTTTAACATTTTCTTTGATTCTTGCAGGTGATTGTGCTTATTCGATGACAGCTATAAACAAATCGGATAACATTCCTTATTCTGTTAGTGACATTGAAATGTCAGATTCGGAATATGAGCGAATCAGTAACAATATTTCCTCTTACGGAATCAACAAAAATTTTGTTTCGATTATGCCCAAAAGTGAAATAATTAAATATAAAGATATTGTCAACAAATCAGAGCTTACTGAAAGTGCACAGGGGTTGCTTGATTTTTACGACGAAAATATTAAAACAAGTGTTGACAGTTTTGATTATTATTTCGGCGATGATACGGAAAAGCAAATCACGGATAATATTATAGTCAATAATTACTCTTTAGGTTTGGGTCGTTCCGAAACAGGCAGACAACTTGTTCGCTTTATTAAAATATTCAGTATACCTTCGGTTGCTACCGAAAAATATAAAGACACCGTTGTATTTGAGGATTTTTCTGAACAAGCTTTTGAAATGTTACCCTTGTTTGATGAAGCACCCAGATGCGGAGATTTGCTTGTGGCAATGAAAATTGATGGTAACAGATTATATAAACGGGATGTTAAAATACTCAACGAAGATGAAACCGACAAACCCATTGAAGGCTTTATGTTTGATGTTGAGCCGGGAATGATAATTATCTATGCAACAACAAGAGAAATCCGTGATTTATCATCAACGCTTTGTAATGTCGATTACACTTTTTATCATCAAAAATATCCTATTATGTTTCCGATAAGAGATGTTAAAAAGATATTTATTTTTGATTATTTTGCTGAGGTTTCAACATATACGGTATATAAACATAACTCATCGTATCATTACTATGTGATGCCTGATTGCGAATATTTTGTACCTGAAAAGAATGAGAAAAAGGAAAACGGTTTTGTTTGCATTAATTAGTTTATCGTAACAAATTAAAGGAGGGATAATATGAATGACAATGTGTTTGACGAAATACTTGATTTCCTTTGCTCGGGCATAATGTCCAAAAAGGAAAGACAGAATGTGCGTGACGAGCTTTTCGATCACCTGATGTGCAAATACGAAACAAACCTTGCAATCGGTATGGATGAAGAAAAAGCCGCCGAAAATGCAATAAACGATTTGGGCGACAGAAACACACTCAGATTCAGATTATCGCAGGTTCATTCATATTATCCCAATCTATCAATGAAAAAAGCAATGAATCTGTTGATTTTCGGATTTTTTTTAATTAGCTTTCAGATCAACATAATCATCAACACAGGCGAAATTACAAAATACATTGGTCATGTTGTTATGCTTGTTGCAATGTTTTGTCTGAGCAAATCAAATGACAAGCTTAAAAAAGCTTTTATTTTCGGTTCTGCGGAATTCATGCTCACTAAGATTGCTTTTGCAATAACTCCTGCATCGACTTCGGAGATTTTCTGGATTCCGCATCTGTTATATATTTCTTCATGTGTAGCGAACATCGTTAAGTGGTGTTATCTTCTGTATGGCTTGCGTGACCTTACCGCACCGTTCAAAGAAGAATACAAGAAAAATATCCCTTACGGTTTTACTGCTTTCTCAAATGTTCTTGCACCGATTTATTTGATATGGCTTTACTGTGCAATGATAGTAAGTGAAGAAACTGATTTTGGGGCAGTTGACGAAGCTGCAATCATTATCATCCCGCTTGCTTTGGTTTCAATAATTATGAACCTTGTTTCATTTGTTATGACTTCGAAATGCCTTTGGCAGAATGACCACGAATATCAGATAGAAACATCATCAAAGAAAAAGGCTATCGCGGCTGTTCTTGCCTTGTTGGTTACAATTATGCCAATACTTGCGGTTGATTTGGGTGTATCGCTGGAGAAAGCAGAAACAGAAGTTTATTCAATTGATGACAGCAACATTTCAGAGGCGGAGTATAATCGCATCTGCAATAACATTCTATCCTACGGGGTGCCCGAAAAGATTGTTTATTCTCTGCCCGAAAGCGAGATAGAGAAATTTAAAAATTCATTTCCTGCAACCGAGTTTGAAAATCCCGACTATCATCCTTTGGTAAACCAATCTGTTGACCTTGGCAGAAACGGCTTTGAATTTGCCGCTTACAATTGCGCCATTGGTCTGAGAAATGAATACGGTGCTGTTGACAGCAGATTTATGCTTTGGATTGAGTATGAAGAAAATATCAAGGGACATTATTCTGATTATATTCAGATTAAACCACCTTCGGGTAATTTTATTCCTTCCAACGGAACCGAAAAGTGTTCTGACACCGTCTTGGTTTTATCGGAAGAAAACGGCAAAGTACTGAAAAACCAACCGCTTGAAATCTATTATGATGATTTCTTTGACGACTCTGTTACAGGCATCAAAGTTCAGGCTAAAGACGGAATGCTGATTTATTTCGGACAGAACTATATGCTTGATAATTCGCAAACAACCGCAAACCAGATGATTAATGTTTATCACAAGATTTTTCCGATAACATCAATGCGAAACATTCCCGATATAAACGATTACAAAAATGATGCGTTGTGTATTCTGCCTTTCCGTGTTCATTCCCGATATTGGGTTGATTACTATGACAAGTGGACTGAACATAACGAACGCGCAGGAGATTACGAAACGGTTGAAGTTTGGTAATATATTCTAAAATATGTCCTCTGTTTGCCGTGTTTGTGCGTTGTATAAATGACAGGATGTTAATAGAAGTAAGAAGGAGCGATGTTCTTTTATGATATTGTCTAAAAGATTTGGTAAAATCGGATTAGCTGTTTTTGTTGCAGTCGGTTTGCTTTTTGTATTGATTTTGAATGGCGTTACCGTAAAAATATGAGGTAAGTATTAAGAAAAAACGAAATGTAAAATACATTGTTGCAATTGTGTTCATTGTTGCTGTGCTGTTATTGTCAGTAGTTATTTATAACCAATACATATACAATTGGAAGAAAATAACAATAGCAACCTTTGAAAATGAACACATGGGATACAGTATAATCTTTCAAGAGGTTGGAGAAACATTTTCTTTCGGTCCTTCAAAAATAAGAGTAACTCTTGAAGATGAAAACGGAAAAAGCATATCTGAAATTGATGATGAGGTTTACAATGATGAAAAACGTCTTGATGAAAGAAACATTACCGTTGTATGGGAAGATACAGAAGTAATCATTACCTTGCATGGTGAAGAGCAGCAAGATAAAGTTCATATAATAAGCTATAATTCATCTTTAAACGCACAAACGGGAGAAATTAAAAATTATATAAACAATTATAACGGTATCGTATTGTCTGTGGATGCGCCTGAAAGTGTTGTGTCCGGAGAAAAGTTTTATGTTGTTGCAAAAATAACAAACAATTCATCCGAAAGCATAACTTATACTCTCCCGTATTGCACTCCCGATATGCATTTGGAAATTGAAACCGTAATTTCAGGCAGCAACAACAGAATATTTATTGACTATGATACTTTCGGAAAAGAAATGGAGCATTTAGAAAGAAGCGAAACTCTTCTTCCCGGCGAATCGTTCGAGCAGAAAATATGCTTTTTGCCCGGATGGACTGATAACGAATTTGTGGGTTTTGAAAACGCCAAAATAACAATGTTTGAACGGGGCACTTATAGCGGAACAGCAGTTTTTAACTGGGATTCCGAAGACGATATCAGCAGTATTTCTTTAGAGTTTCCTATAACGGTTGTATGACAAATATGAAAAACTTAAAATTATACTTGTGATTATCGCAATTGTTTCGGTAGCTTTAAAT
>JAZNFD010000225.1:0-18827 GCA_045588975.1 Acutalibacteraceae bacterium
GGTTCTCAGATTTGCCGTGACATCTTCGCCGATGTTGCCGTCGCCTCTGGTTGAACCTCTTACGAAAATGCCGTTTTCGTATTCAAGAGCAACGGAAAGACCGTCGATTTTCGGCTCAACAACAAACTCCGCATCGGCAAAAACGCCCCTTACTCTGTCATCAAACGCATGCACTTCGTCAATGCTGAATGCATCCTGAAGGCTTTCGAGCGGAACTGTGTGTACAACGGGTTCAAACATTCCTTCCGCACTTCCGCCGACACGCTGAGTAGGTGAGTCGGGTGTGATAAGCTCGGGGAATTCCTTTTCGATTTCCGCAAGCTCACGCTGAAGCATATCATATTCATAATCGCCGATTTCGGGGTCGTCTTCAACATAATATTTATGGCTGTGATAATTGAGCAAATCGCGAAGCTCTTTTGCTCTTTGTCCGGCTTTGTCAAACTGCATATCGTTACTTCCTTATTTTTGATAAGTATAATTATATCAGTTAAAATATGTAAAATCAACATTTTTATTCAACCATAACATTCGGTACCGATCCGACTATAACAGTCTGTGCAACGCAGAATGATGTTTCAACTTTTTTCGGAATCCGTCTGCCTGCAAAGTTGAGCATAACCGTTGTTTCAATATTGAGCATAACGCTGTGCTGAGTCTGATTTATCCCGGCATTTGAAAAAATATTTTCGAAATCCGTTTTTGTTGAAGATGCAAATCCTACGTCAATGTTGATGTGCGGACCGCATCCCGAAAAAAGAACTATTCCGCTTGCTGTTCCGAGAGAAACGGGTATTTCGGTTTTGGGGGAAGACGTGAATTCGCTGTCAATGGCGTTTGTGACCTGAGATTTGAAAAGATTCATCTTCACAATGTTGGTTGTGATTCCCGTTATCGTGTTACTGTTGCTGTAATTTATGCTCACAAGGTCAGAGTATGCGGGAGCATTCTTTGAAAGTAACTTTTCAACGGCATAATTGATTCTTTGAGAAGCCACGGCACACGCTTCGACCGTTGCAAGGTCATAAACCGCAGGACGGATTTTGGCATCGGTAAGCAGAATGCCGATAAGTAAGGCAATAATGATGCATATAATTTTGAAAATAATTCTGTTTTTTCTTCCGTAATACCGTCTGTATCTCATACCAGTCACCCGTTTTATTATATGCGGATAACAGGTATACTGCATACAACTTTTACCGCAGAAAGCATAATATCGTGATTTTACAAAAATTTAACAGTCGGTTAATAACACACAGTGTTTTTTTATGGTAAACTGATTCACGGTGATGAAAATGAAAAAGATAAAAACAATTTCAGAAATATTATCCGCAATTTTTGTTTTGCTTGCATTGTCTGTATTCATTATTGAAAGATACAGCGATTACAGAATTCTTATAGGGTCTGCAGACGGCGACACATTAAATGTCGTTTTTTTAGTTTATGCAGCAATTTTTCTTTTGGTTTCTGCGATAACAGCAATTATATCAAAAGCCGAAAAGCGAATAGTTTTAAACTCGGTTATAAGATTTTTAATCATCTGTATTATCGGAAGTTTTGCTTTGATTTCAGTTTCTGATAACAAAGACTACAAATATTATGAATTTTCCTCGCCCGACGGTGAACACACTGTTGTTGCGGAAGAGTGGTCTTTCCTTCTTGGTGGCGGAGTTAATTTTTATGAGCGTATAAATCCTGTATTAATTAAATACAAAGAAAATTTCAGCACCGATGATGGCTTCCGCGCGATAAGTTCGGGCGATTATTCCGTTGAATGGAATGAAAACGTTATGAGTATTACTTTGCAAAACGGAAACAATATCTATAAAACAGTAAATATCATATTATAAGGAAATGGAGCTTCCTCACAAATAAAGTGAAGAAGCTCCTTCTTGTTATCAGTCTTCAATTGCCGCCTTGCGGGAGTTGATTTTCTTGAATATTTCGGTATCGAACTTAGGCGTTCTGTCGTAGTAATAAAGTCCGTTCTGTTCCTGCTCGATATCGTAAAGCTGGGTGTAGCAGAAGCCGAACATTCTGTAGTTGTCGAGAAGCGCATCGGTAAGACCTGCATATCTCTCAATGAATTCTTCTTCTGTCTTGGGAGCGTTGCCGTAGCCCCAGGCATCTCCTCTGTCGCCTTTTGACCACTGAAGTCCGCCGTATTCGCTTACCCACGCACAGCCTTTGCCGCTGTACATCTGTCTGTCGGGGAATCTTTCGTAAAGAATTCCCTCGGTCATAAGCTTATCATAATTTTCTTTGAAAATATGATAATCCTGCTCGTAATCGTGAACATCATAGATATCGGTTATTGTGTGGAAATTACCGCTTGTGTCAATGCAGGGGCGGGTTTCATCCATGTGTTTTGTGACTTTGTATATCGTTGAGATAACCTCGTCATACTGCTTTCTGCCTTTGATATCCCATGTTTCGTTGAACGGACACCAACCGATGATTGAAGGATGGTTGAAGTCTCTTTCAACACATTCACACCATTCGGGAAGCATTGCGGCAAGTGCGCCCTTCTGCGACCAGTCAAGACCCCAGTTACCGTATTCGCCCCAGACGATGTAGCCGAGTCTGTCGCAATGATAAAGGAATCTGGGTTCAAAAACTTTCTGGTGAAGTCTTGCACCGTTGAAGCCGACTGCCATTGAAATTCTGATGTCGTTTTCGAGGTCTGCTTCTGTCGGTGCCGTGTAAATGCCGTCGGGATAGAAGCCCTGATCAAGAACAAGTCTCTGGAAAACAGATTTACCGTTGATGAGGAATTTATAGTCGTCAAGCTTTACGTTGCGAAGTCCGAAATATGATTTGATTTCATCATCGCCGAAAGTGAGAGTAAGGTCATAAAGTCTGCCGCAGCCGACTTCCCACAGATGAATTTCGGAAAGGTCGATTTCACCCGCAACGGTTGATGATGCGGTCTTTTCTAAGCTTCCCATAGGCTTTCCGTTGAAAGATGCTTCGGCAACAAATTCACCTTCACCTTCAACAACAGCGGTAACAGCGAGTGTGCCGTTGATATAGTCGGGGAAAAGCTTGAAGCTCTTTATGTATGCCTTGGGTACGAATTCAAGCCATACGGTCTGCCAGATGCCTGTTGTTCTTGTGTAGTCACATCCGCGGGATTTGAGTTCTTCGCACTGTTTTCCTCTGGGAATAAGATTGTTTCTTACGTCGTCAACGGCATTGACAACAACCGTGTTTTCACCCTCATTGAGGAAATCTGTGATATCAAATTTGAATGAACAGTATCCGCCGCTATGTGTGCCTGCAAGTTTTCCGTTGATATAAACCTTCGTTTCGTAGTCAACTGCACCGAAATGAAGCAGAACTCTGCCTTCGAGCTGAGCGGCGGTTATATCAAAGCTTCTTCTGTACCATACGGCAGGAATGAAATCGGTATATTCAATGCCCGAGAGCTTGCTTTCGGGGCAGAAGGGAACGGCGATTTTCTTTTCCCATTCAGCTTTGTCAAGAATGCCTGCGGCATATTTGCTGTTACCGAAGTCAAATTCAAAATCCCATTCGCCGTTAAGGTTGAGCCAGTCTGCACGTTCCGACTGCGGGTTGGGATGCTCGGGTCTGGGTATGTTAATCATAATAATTTTCTCCTTATTCATCAAAGAATTTATTTTCAATCATAGCCGCAAGGCAATGATATACGGGCAATGTAAGTTCCTGAACCTTGAATGTTTCGGTTTCGGGAAGTTTTATGCATACATCGGAGAATCTCGAAAGCGCGCTTTCTTTTTCTCCCGTTATCGAAATAACTTTCATGTCTGCCGCAAGTGCCGTTTCGGCGGCATAGACAATATTTTCGGAATTGCCCGAGGTGCTCAGGCAAAGCAGAACATCGCCGCTTTTTGCGTATGCATAAACCTGCTGCGCAAAAACGAGCGACGGAACGGCATCGTTTGAATATGCGGTCATAAGTGCCGAGTGAGTGCACAGGGAGATTACGGGCAGACCTTTCTGAAGATTATCGGCAATGAATCCGTCACCGAATTTTTCTTTTTCAGTGTTGTTGAGCGGTCTTTTTTTGAGAAAGCCTTTCAGCAGTTCACCTGCGAAATGGTCGCAGTCGGCGGCTGAACCTCCGTTGCCGCAGCAGAGAAGCTTTCCGCCGTTTTCGAAACAATCTGCCATTATTCCGAATGATCTGAATATATCTTCTCTGCAGATTTCAAGAGAAGGATATCTTTCGAAAAGCTCGATAAAGATTTTATCCGTCATTTTTTAGCCTCCGCGAATTCTTTGGCAACTCCGATAGCGGCAAAATCTCCGATTTCGTCACCGAGCATTGCAGGAACGATTTTACAGCATTCAGCCGAAATTGCAAGAGCTTCTTTCTTTATTGTTTCGTTCATTGCATCTGCAAGAAGATAACCCGAACGCTGATAAATGCTGCCGATAACGATTCTTTCGGGATTGAGGATATCGATAAGAATTGAAATCCCGAGTCCGAGTTTTTCACCGCATCTGCGATAGATTGCATTTGCGAGCTTATCGCCTGCAACGGCAGCCTCGGCAATCGTTTTTGCCGTCACATTATCACGGGGAATTGTTGTTACACCGTTATAAATTGAGAGCATTTTTTTGCCCATTACGGCGATGCCAGCACCGCTGCAGAAGCCTTCAAATGAACCTGCTTTTCCGTATGCGGCGGGACCGTCGGCATCAAGTCTTATGTGACCGACCTCGCCCGCAGTGCCGCAGGTGCCCGAATAGAGCTTGCCGTCAAGTATAAGACCTGCACCCATGCCTGTGCCGAAAGTCAGAAAAATCATATTTTTTGTGCCCTTGCCTGCGCCGAACTGCCATTCAGCCAGAGCGCACGCATCCGCATCGTTTCTGATCTTGCATGGGATTGAGAGGGCATCTGTTATCATATCTGCAAGCGGAACATTATCCCAGTCCGAAAGATTGGGAGGGGACATAATTATTCCCTTGTCGCTGTCAAGCGGACCTCCGCAGCTTACGCCGCAGGCAAGTACGTCTGAAGCGTTAATTCCGTTTCTGTCAAGAATTTCGCAGGCAGAGGTAACCAACTGAGCTGTTATTTCTTTGTATCCTCTTTCGGCTTTGGTATCAAACCTGATTTTATCCTTTATGCCTACCGTGTTTTTTTCGCTGAGAATAACGGCGCATTTTGTGCCGCCGATATCCATTCCGAGGTAATATTTCACAGTATCACCGCCTTGCGTTCATAATACAACAAAACTGATATTTAGTCAATAATTACCCATAATAAAGCGGAAGGGGTGGTTTTGTGGCGGTAACGCTGGTAAGAGCTACGATACTTTATCTTGCAATAACTTTTCTTATGCGGCTTATGGGCAAGCGGCAGATCGGCGAGCTTCAGCCGTCGGAGCTTGTTATAACGATTCTTCTCTCCGAAATCGCATCTATTCCGATGCAGGATAACCGTGTGCCGATTCTTCATTCTGTTGTTGCTTTGTTTGCGCTTGTTGCTTATGAGATTTTTTCTTCTGCACTCAGTCTGAAAAGCAACCGTCTGCGTGCGCTGATTCAGGGTCATCCCGTAATTGTTATCCGTGACGGTGAAATAGATATGAAAGCACTCGGGAAGCTGAGAATGACGGTCAATGACCTTATATCATTACTCCGTCAGAAGGATGTGTTCGATATTTCTCAGGTATCGTACGCTGTTTTTGAAACAAACGGAAAAATCAGCGTTTTGCTTAAACCCGAAAGCCGCACTTCAACGGCAAAAGACCTCGGAGTTTTTCCGGAGGACAGCGGGATGCCGTTTGCTGTTGTGTGTGACGGAAAAATCATTGAAGAAACGCTTGCTGAATCGGGACTTGATATAAGTAAAATCAACAAGCTTATTCTTTCAAGCAAAATGCCGATTGAAAAAATACTCATTCTTACCGTAGATAAAAACGGAATATCATATATTGCGGGAAAGGAGAACGAAAAATGAAAAGAGTTGCTGCAGCGGTTTTTCTGCTGAGTGCGGCGGTTTTACTCTCTGCGTGGGCGGGACATATTTTCAAATCGGAAATGAACGATCTTTTATTATCGCTGGATTCACTTATTGACACGGCACAAACCGATTCCGATGACGAACTTATAAAAAAAACAGATGAAATTCTTTCTCAATGGGAAAAATCATCGGGAATTCTGCATTCTCTTGTTATGCATGAGGGTATGGATGCCGTCGAGGAGAATATAACCGCACTTCCGTTGATTCTTGAGCATTCCGACCGTGAGGAATTCAAAAGCAAGTGCATTGAAGCAATTAATCAGATTGAAAATCTGCTTAATGCGGAAAAACTGAATCTTGAAAATGTTTTGTAAAACGAAACGGGTTATTTATTTGTGTACTAATTGTAAATTTGACAAATTCCGTAAAGGAAATATTGAAAATTCCGCAGAAAAGTGGTAAAATCAAATCAAGCAAAATAAGCTTGAATCAACAGGTAAAAGGAGGTATGCTTTATGGAGTTTTCCATGTTGATTTTTTGGGTTGTGATGCTTGTTGTTCTTCTTATCGTTGAAGCGGTAACGGCGCAGATGGTAACAATCTGGTTTGCTGCGGGTGCGGCGGCTGCCATTGCTGCGGAGCTTCTCGGTGCGCAGGTGTGGCTGCAGTGGATTGTGTTTGTTGCGGTTTCGGCTGTTACACTGGTTGCAACGCGTCCTCTTGTGCGTAAGCTGACAAAAACAAGGGTTCAGCCTACCAACGCTGACCGATGCATAGGGCAGACCGCCATTGTTGTTGAGGATATCGACAATATTGCCGGAAAAGGTCAGGTTCATGTCAACGGCGTTGTATGGACAGCACGCTCATCAGACGGCACAACCTTCAAAAAAGATGACAGAGTCACCGTTGAAAAAATCGACGGAGTGAAGCTAGTAGTCAAGGCACAGTAATTTCTATTGAATTAAGGAGGCTATTTTATGGAATTTATTATTCTCACCGTTCTTGCACTTATCATTATCGCAGTAGTTATTATTAACATTAAAATCGTTCCTCAGTCCAAGGCTTATGTTATTGAAAGACTCGGAACATACAGCGCTACCTGGCAGACGGGTCTTCATGTAAAGATTCCGTTTATTGAAAGAATTGCAAAGCAGGTTTCGCTTAAAGAGCAGGTTGTTGATTTCCCGCCCCAGCCCGTTATCACAAAAGATAACGTAACCATGCAGATTGATACCATCGTATTCTTCCAGATAACCGACCCGAAGCTTTTTGCTTACGGTGTTGAAAGACCTCTCACCGCTATCGAGAATCTGACAGCAACAACTCTCAGAAACATCATCGGTGAAATGGAGCTTGACCATACCCTCACATCAAGAGATGTTATCAACGCAAAAATCAGAGGAATTCTTGACGAAGCAACAGACCCTTGGGGCATCAAGGTTAACAGAGTTGAGCTTAAGAACATCCTTCCTCCCAAGGAAATTCAGGATGCGATGGAAAAGCAGATGAAGGCAGAGCGTCAGCGCCGTGAAGCTATTCTTACGGCTGAAGGTGAAAAAGCAAGTAAGATTCTTGTTGCCGAAGGTCAGAAGGAAAGTAAGATTCTTGCCGCCGAAGCAGAAAAGCAGAGCGCAATTCTTGCAGCTGAAGCTATCAAGGAAGCAAAAATCCGTGAAGCTGAAGGTGAAGCGGAAGCAATTCTCAAGGTTGAGCAGGCAAGAGCGCAGGCAATCAGCCTTATCAATGAAGCTGCGCCCGGTCAGGGATATCTCACAATCAAGAGCCTTGAAGCCTTTGAAGCTGCTGCAGACGGCCAGGCAACAAAGCTTATCATTCCCAGCGATTTGCAGGGTATAGCAGGTCTTGCCGCAAGCGCAAAGGAAATTCTTTCCGATAAATAATAATTAAAGCGGAGTGTTTCGGCACTCCGCTTTGTTTGTTATTCATATTTCGCTCTTTCGCCGCCGATATATTTCGGTCTTGTTTTAGCGGCGGAAAGCTTGGCTTCGCCGATGGTGTTGCTTTCAAGTCTGAGAGGCACCGCAACTCTTTTGAGATGCATTCCGATGAGAGTTGTTCCGATATCGATACCCGCATCTGCTTTGATTTCTTCAACAGCAACGGGATTTTTCATCGTTTGCCACGCCGCAGTTGCAAATGAACCGCCTGCACGGGGGTGGGGGACTACGCAGACCTGCTCGATTCCGAGCGCGTCTGCTTTTTCTTTTTCAATAATAATTGCTCTGTTGAGATGCTCGCAGCACTGAGCGGCAAGGAATATTCCTTTTTCGGCGAATACGCTGTTAAGTCCGTCAAAAATTTCTTTTGCAACGTCAAGTGTACCGCTTGTGCCGATTTTTTCACCGATAACTTCGCTTGTTGAGCATCCGATAACGGCAACGTTACCGCTTTTGAGTTCTGCTTTTTCGACAAGCTCTGCCGCTGCGGCGGCAGCCTGGATATAAATTTCATTCATAACAAACTATCCTTTTCTGAAAAATTCCGATAGTGTTTTGCTTTTGCCGATTGCGGCGGCAATTGCAAGCGCGGCAACTATGCCGACGATTCCCTGCATAACGTTTGAAAAAATGCTGCCTGCTGCGGCAAGACCGTATTTAAGAATCACGGCTTCATAGCCGAAATATCCGAGTACCATTATTGCTTCCGCCGTAAAGCCTGCACACAGCTTTGAAACGAAATTGAATTTATTTCCGAATGCTTTGATTATCAGGTAAACCGAAAGTGCCATAAGCGCTTTGATGATGAATGTTGCGGGGGCATACTGAACATAACCTGCAAGAATATCCGCAAGTGCCGAGCCGAGACCTGCCGCAAGTGCGCCGTAAACAGGGGGAAGCAGAAGACCCGAAAGAATAACAAAGCAGTCACCAAGATTGAAATATCCGTTTGTTGCGGGCGAGGGAATTTTAACAACAAAGGTTGCAACACAGATGATTGCAGTAAAAAGAGCGGCAGTTACAAGTGTTTGCATTTTTTTGAGTTTCATTTTCATTTTCCTCTTTTGATTTAGTTTAAATAAAAGTATAATCCAAATGAAAATGATTTTCAAGATGCGATCTGTTGTGTTTTTTAACAATATTTTGTCTTGAAAAAGTGGTTGTTATGTGATATAAAATAATTATATTCTCTATTCTCAGGAGGTAAAAATGAACATTCCGTCATATCATAAAGATTTAGGCAGCCTTCATATCGGCTGTGAAAAAACCAGAGCATATTATATTCCTTATCACAGCGAAGAAGCCGCACTTGCCGGCAACAGAGAGAAATCAGAACTTTTCTTCTCTCTTTGCGGTGAATGGAATTTTAAATTCTACAACACATTTGAGGATATTGAAGATGATTTTCTCAAAGAAAAATTCACGGAAACAATAGCCGTTCCCTGCTGCTGGCAGACCGTTCTCGGTAAAGGCTACGACGTTCCGCTTTACAGCAATCTTTTCTATCCGTTCCCGCTTGACCCGCCCTATGTTCCCGACGAAAATCCCGCAGGTCATTATAACAGAAAAATCAATCTCTCAAAGAAGGACGGCAAGCGTTATTTTATTAACTTTGAGGGTGTTTCGTCCTGCTTCTATCTTTTTGTCAACGGTGAATTTGCCGCTTACAGCCAGGTAAGCCACAACACCACCGAGGTTGATATCACCGACAAGCTTTCCGACGGCGAAAACACAATTGATGTTGTTGTTGTCAAATGGTGCGACGGAAGCTATCTTGAGGATCAGGATATGTTCCGTCTTTCGGGTATTTTCAGAGAAGTTTATATTCTTGAAAGACCCGAAAACTGCGCCATGGATATGTGGATTGCATCTGAGCTTTCCGACGATATGCAGACGGGCGATATCTATATGAAAGAATTTTCGTGGATCGGTGATGAGGCGGAAACATCAGTCAAGGTTATTTCACCCGACGGACAGACTGTTTTCGAAGGTGCAGACCTTGATGTAACAATCGAAAATCCCGTTCTCTGGAGCAGCGAAAATCCTCAGCTTTATACTGTTCTTGTTTCCTGCAACGGCGAATATATTCCGTTTAAAACGGGCTTCAAGAAGATTGAATTCAGAGGCAATGTTGCTTATGTCAACAATCAGCCGATAAAGCTTTACGGCGTCAACCGTCACGATTCCAACCCCGAAACCGGTTATTACTGCGATATGGAGCATATGCTCCGTGATATCCATATCATCAAGCAGGGCAACTGCAACACGGTGCGAACTTCTCACTATCCCAACGACCCGAGATTTCTCGGACTTTGCGACGAATACGGACTTATGGTTGTTGACGAAGCGGATATCGAAACCCACGGTATGGGATTTGAATACCGTGACACCTGGGACTGGATGCGCTGGTCAAAGCTCTCGATTGACGATGAATGGGAGCCTGCTTATGTTGACAGAGCGGAGCGCCTTTTCGAACGTGATAAAAACCACGCCTGCGTTATTATGTGGTCGCTCGGTAACGAATCCGGCTGCGGCAAAAACCACAGAGCGATGGGCAGATACATAAAAGACCGTGACCCTGATGCAATTATTCATTACGAAAACGCACACCTCGAGTTCAAGGCTGTGCCCGTCGGCGAGAATTACAGCGATATTTCCGACGTAGAGAGCAGAATGTACGCTCCTCTCGATTATACTGCTGAATATGCCGAAAACAAAAACTCAAAGAAACCTTTCTATTTCTGCGAATTCTGCTGTTCAATGTCAACGGGTAACATCCACGCACATTGCGATGTTTTCAGAAAATATCCCGCAGTCTGGGGCGGATGCTTCTGGGAGCTTACCGACCACGCCGTTGCAGTCAATGACGGCAAGGGATTCCGCTACGGCGGTGATTTCGGCGATTATCCCCACAACAGCGTGTGCTGCATCGACGGTGTTGTTTTCCCCGACAGAAAGCTCAGACCCGGTTTTGTTGATATGAAGAAAGGCTACGAACCTTTTGAGGGTGAATATTCAGACGGCAAAGTCAGCGTCTTCAACCGCAGATTCTTTGAAACTCTCAATGACCTTTATATTGAATGGAAGCTTGAAGTTAACGGTGAAACCGTTATGAGCGGCAGAATTGATGATACCGATATTGCTCCGCAGAGCGCAAAAGAATTCAAGCTCTTTGACAATGCACCCGTAAGCGATTGCTGTTATCTTACTCTCTCATTCCGTGAAAAGAATGACCGCGAGTGGGTAGGAGCAGACTATGAGGTCGGCTTCCTCCAGTTTGATTTGTCTGTTGAAGTAAAGAAAGAAAAAGCGTCACTTGATGCACCTTCGTTTGAAGACGGAAAAAGATTTGTTAAAATCAACTGCGGAAATGTTGTTTATACATTTGACAAACCCTACGGCAGAATTTCATCCGTTGTTTATAACGGAAAAGAGATGCTTGCTCAGCCCGTGCAGATTGAAATCTGGAAGTCACACGGCTACAATCAGCTCGGTGATGCAGATGACAGACGTTCTGCAGCAATGCAGGCGGCGGTGCAGAAGACTTATTCCGCAACAGTCGCAGCCGAGGCAGACTGCGTGAAAATCACGTGTCCTGTTTCAATCGGCGGACCTGCTGTTGTGCCCATTCTTAACGGTGAAATGACATATAAATTCTATTCCGACGGCAGAGCCGAAATTGGTTTCGGCGGCGAATTCAGACAGCTTCTTGCCGATATGAATATGCGTCTGCCCCGATTCGGATTCCGCTTCGCACTCAAGGGCGGCTACGAAAATATGGAATATTTCGGCAAGGGTCCCGAAGAAACTTATGCCGACCGCCATCTCGGTTGCCGCTACGGCAAATTCGAAACCACCGTCGCAGAGAACTTTGTTCCCTATATCAGACCGATTGAAAACGGTTCGCACTTCGGCACAAAATACGGTGTTGTTAAAAACAATGACGGTGCAGGTGTGATTTTTGCACCCGTGAGCGAAAAGGCATTCCAGTTCAACGCATCTCATTTCACACCGCTTATGCTCGAAGAAACAATGCATAACGACGAGCTTGTAGCTCTTGAAGATACAATCGTTTACACCGATTACAAGTTCGATGTAAGAAGCGGACACGGAATCTATGACGAGCTTGAACCCGAACGCAAGTGGGATTTCGAACCCTTTGAATTCTCGGTTGCATTCAAACCCTTTGACGGCAAAATCAGTCCGTTTGAATTTATCTGAACATAAGAGGGTCTTTCTTACGAAGCGAAGAACAAAAGAAACACACTAAATAAGAATCGGCTTGCATAGGAAATTCAAATCCTTTGCAAGCCTTTTTAATTACAGTTGTAGAATTAAAATCAACTGTTATATGTTTCTTTTTAGCCGCTTTTCCTAACCCGACATATTTTATATGCCTATCGTTCGGAGAAAACGGCTTCTTCATCTCCGTGAGACAGCCCATTGTATTATCTTCTGTTTTTTCTCTCCAGAAATTCTTCATAAAGCTTCTGCTTCATTTCGTCGCTGTATTCGTAAGTCCAGAGATTGTATATTCCGTTGAAATCTTCAAATGTTTCATCGGGATATATTTTTGTCTGTCCGTAGACATAGGGCAGGGGAATTTCAACCGTGCCGTTTGATGCTATATGATATTCTTTTGAAATATCAATTGCAACTCTGTTTGCTTCCTGACGTGGATATTCTTCGTCAAATTTAATCTGTGTTACTGCGAAAAGAGCGCATTCGGCGTCTGCAAGGCGGTAAAATTCGGGTGATGTGCCCGAATGACCGTGATGAGACACCTGAACAACGTCACATTTAAGATAATCGCCGTATCTGCGGAGAAGTACCTTGTCGCTTTCGGCAGATGCATCGCCGGGGAACAGTACTTTGCTGCCCTCTGCTTCCATCATAAGCACGGCTGAGGTGTTGTTATAATCTTTCACCGAATGCGGGAAAATATCCTCGTGAGTGCAAAGAACGGTAAATTCAAGATTTCTTACATAAAAATGCTGGCCCGTATGAAGCTTGAATATTTTTATATCGGGGTCGTTTCCGATAACTCTTTCAAAGCGTTCTGCCATAGCATAGTTGCATTCGCCCCAATAATGAGCATCTCTGTGGTCGGGATTGGGGAAGTTATAATATACTGCCTCAATATCGATTTCATTGCGGCGGTATTCAACAATATCAAGAAATTTTGCAACGTGATCTTCGTGGCAATGCGAGAAAAACCAGCCTGCAACAACGGGTTTTTTGCCGCCATTGAGTTTCTTCAGGAATTCGACTATTCTTATGTCGTCGTTGACAGAATACATATGAGCGCTGTCAATAACAAAAAAGCTTCCGTCACGGCATCTGACGATATAACACATTCCGCAGTCAATGAGAGTATGATCAACCTCAAACTGCCAAAGAGTGGTTTTTTCCATGCCGCCGAGGTTGTCGGCTTCGGTGCAATAATGTGTGCGGTTCGGGTCTGCAATGAGTCTGAGCTTGTTTTCGCATTCGCAATAGTAAATATGTGCGGTAACTTTGTTGCGGTAGATTTTATGATAATTATCCTTTATGTTATGTTCATCATAGAGAAGAAATCCTGCATTTTCAAGGAGAAGACACTGTGCTTCATAGTCGGCTTTTGTGCAATTGTTGAACAGAATCATTTCGCACCCGTTGCCGCAGTCGTAACGGCTTGAGGTATCTTTCGCTATAATCGGCACTGTTTCAAAAATGTTATTCATAATATCACCTGCAGATGAATTTTATATGTTGATTATATCATCGGCGAAACACAAACTCAACAATAATTTTAAATTAATTGTAAAATAACATCATATAAGTTGCGGACAGAATCTTTATATGATATTATAAATTCGGAACAGATTTCAGCTCGGGAGGTGGTTCTTTGAAAAAGCTTTTATGCATAGTGCTTTGTGTTCTGATGATTGTTTTAAGCTGCTTTGTTCCGACTTATGCATCCGAAAAGAAAACAGATAATCCTGTCATACTTATTTCAGGTTTTCTTTGCTCACAGCTTTATCTTGATTACGGCACCGAGGATGAAATGAATATCTGGAAAGCAATTCTGAAAAAAGCTTTTGATGTTGTCGGCGATGAGTTTTCAACCGTTGCGGGCGCGCTTGCACAGTTTGCCATAGGAAAAGACGAAAAATTCGGCAAAGTACTTGGTGAATGCGCGCAGGATGTTCTTGATTTGTTCAGCTGTAATCCTGACGGAAGTTCTTCGTATGAGCTTACATATTATCCCAATAATCCCGCAACGTCGAATCTCAGATATATGTACGAAAACGGACTTGAGGACAGACTCTATGAAAAGAAATTCTGCCGATATCTTTCTGAGCAGACCGATCCGAGCCGTGTTTATTGTTTTCAGTATGATTCAAGGCTCGATGCGGTAACGGTAGCAAATCAGCTCCGTGATTTTATTAATGAGGTGAAAATATATAATAAAGCTGAAAAGGTCAATATCTTCGCACTCAGTTTCGGCGGACTGATAACATCAACTTATCTGACACTTTTTGAAACTGACAATTCCGTTGAAAAGGTAGTTATGAGTGTGCCCGCAATCGGCGGTACAAATATTCCCGACAGACTTTTCAGAGGAAAAATAAATCTTTCGGCCGAAGACGTAGTAAAGTTTTTTGAGACGATTCTGGGCAGCGAAAGCAATTTTGCAAGGTTTTTTGAGAGTGACGAAACCGAAAGGCTGGATGCTGTTCTTTCAACGGCATCAGATGGTTTCCGCAACGCACTTTTATGCTGGGGAAGTATATGGTCACTCTGTTCATCAGACCTTTATGAAAACCTTAAGTACGATTATCTTGACCCAATTGCAAACGCAAAAATAATAAGCAACAACGATTTGCTTCATTATGAAATCAAGCCTAAATTCACCGAAGTATATAAGAGGATTATAGAAAACGGCGGTTCAGTTTCAATTCTTTGTGCAACGGGAAGCAGATTGGTTGCGGGCGGAGAGTATAACGGCGATTTTATTCTTCCTGCAGAGAAGGTAAGCGGAGCGTTGTGCGCACCGTACGGGAAAAAATTCTCCGACGGTTACACGGGGGTCAAAACAAGTTGCTCCGACGTGAGTCACAATCATATATCACCGTCGATGCAGATTGATGCCTCAAGTGCTTATCTGCCCGAAAACACGTGGTTCATTGACGGCCAGTATCACGGTCAGTATTATTATGAAGAGTATACCCGTTCTCTTGTCACAAAACTGTTGTTTACCGATGAAATAAAAGACGTTCATTCAGATCCCGATTATCCGCAGTTTGAATATTCAAACAATCCCTATTGCAATCTTCACCTTAAATTCAACAGCAGTCCTGCAGGATATTTGTCATCAGATGATTCTGCTCTTGAATTTAAAAATATTTCTGATGATAACTATATAAAAATTCTTTCAGTCAGGTCAAACGGCGTGAAGCTTGATTTTGATTTGTCGGGCAGCGGAATTCTTTCTCCCGAGGAAAAAATTTCCGTCAGATTCAGCGGTGATATTCCCGAAACGGGTTCGAAATCGGCGCAAATAAAGATTTTCTACATTGAAATCGGCAGTGCCAATCCGTTTTGCGTAACCGATTTTGACATTATGGTCAACAACGGCAATGCTGACGGAAGTAACAACGGATTTGTTGATGTCGGTTTTGACGACGGTTTCAGAAATTCAATTTCCGGATCATTCTATAACTTTCTTGTAAAATCATCGCTCCGTCAGTTTGCGCAATGTATTTACAGTCTGTTCAAGCAATAAAAAATCTCCGAGGTCATAATGACTTCGGAGATTTTCTCTATTTATCGGTAAGATTTCTTATCCATTTTTTGCTTCTGAATCTGTGAAGACTCATAATAGTTTTGGGTATATCCTCGCAAAGATACATTGCCATAATCAGATATACAAAATCCACTTTTGCAACAAATCCGAGTATAATAACAACGGGAACGCTGAGTGCATACAGCGAAACGCAATCGTAAACGATACCCACTTTTGTATCGCCTCCGGCACGGAATGTGCCGACAATCAAAGTATAAGGAATATTTCTTATCGGAAGCCACAGACAGTAGAGAAGGATAAGACTTGATGCGATGTCGAATGCTCCCTGAGTTTCAATCTTCAGAAGTGAAAGCAGAGGCTCTCGCGCGAAAGCAAGGATACTGCCCGTGATTACACCTGTTATCGGTGTCATTATCACGAATTTTTTTGCAAGTTTATATGCACCGTTTTCGTTGCCTTCGCCGATTGTTTTGCCTGTCATAATCGAGCAGGCATGACACAAACCGACAAAGAAAACAAAAGCAACCTGTTCAATTGAGCTGAAAATGGTGTATCCCGCATAAGCTTCGCTTCCTTGCCTTGCAAAAACCATAGAATAAATATTTGTACCTATTGCCCACATAGCTTCATTGAAAACAACGGGAAGGCACACAATCGAAAATCTTTTTATGAATTTTGAGTTTAATCTGAAAAAATCTTTTAAAGGATCGTTGAAAATTTCTTTTGATGAACGAAGAACGGCAAAAAGCAACAGAGACTGAACAATTGTCGAAATCAGCGTTGCAAAAGCTGCGCCTCGAATGCCCATTGCAGGGAAACCGAGTTTGCCGTAAATGAAAATGTAGTTGAGGGTGGTGTTGACACAAACCGCCGCAATTGAAGTGAAAAGGGGAGGGTTGACTCTTTCGGTTGCCCTGAGAGCGGTGCAGGTAATCTGATTGAATGCGCTGAAAATGCCCATAAAAGCAACGATTTTCATATATTGTGAAGCGGTGTCTATAACTGCTTGTTCATCTGAAAAAACTTTAATCATAATCTCAGGAATAAAGAACATGCAGCAGCTGAAAACAACCGCAACACCGAGACCGAATAACATTGCATTTCCGTAGGATTTTTTGATGTTTTCTTTTTCTTTTGCGCCCCAGAATTGAGCGATCATAGCTGCTGCACCCGATGAAATTCCGAAATAGAAAAGATTCATAAGGAATATCCATCTTGATGAAACACCGACCGATGAAACAACAACGTTGCCGAGCCTTGTTACCATTGCTGTATCAACAAGCTGAGCGCACGAAACGAGAAGCTGCTGAGTTGCAATCGGCAAAGCAAGCTTCAGCATATTTTTTAAAAAATGCTTGTTTGAGTTCATTTTATCTTCCTTTTATTTTTGTTGACTTAAATTAGTATATATTATTTGAATAAATTGTCAATCCTTTTTGAAAATTATATATTTCTATTGATTTTTATAGTTATGTAAGTTATAATAAAGCGAATAGGCAAAGTTCAAAATTTTTCAAGAAGGTGTTTTGTTATGTCACAGTATAATGAATTTGCAGGTGTATATTCACTCCTTTTAACTCCCTTTAATTGGGACAGAACAATTGACTATAAGTGCTACGAGGAATATGTTGCCTGGCAGGCAGCTTTCAAGCCTCAGCATCTTTTTGCAGTCTGCGGTTCGTCTGAAATGACCGAACTCACACTCGAAGAAAGAATCAAGTGTGCAGGTCTTGCAGTCAAGAATTCAGACGGTGTTCCCGTTTTTGCAACCGCAAACCTTGAAAACGAATTCAATGCTCAGATTGAAGAAATGAAAATGCTCGAGCAGCAGGGCGTTTCAGGTCTTGTTTTCGTTACCAAAGGTATGTGCGACAAGCCCGATCATATGTATGAATATATGACCGACCTTGCTTCTCACACCGAACTTCCCATCATTCTCTATGAATTCCCCGGTCTCAGACCTCATATTATGGATTCTGTTACATACGGCAAGCTTGCTGCCACAGGCAAGTTCAAGGGTATTAAGGACACAACCTGCAAGATGCCCGAAATTGAAGCAAAGATTGCTGTTCAGGGCGACTCAAACGTTCTTCAGGCAAACATTCCCTTCCTCTATGATGCATATCTCAAAGGCGCAAGAGGCGTTATCGCAACTCCCACCTCCTGCGGCGCAGGTCTTTTTGTCAAGATGTGGGATGAATTCACAAAGGGCGACCTTGAAGCTGCAAGAATCACTCATCAGCACATTATTTCTCTTGATAACTGCATTGACTCAGGCTTCTGCGCAAGCGCAAAGTACCTTGTAGGACTTCAGGGAATCAATATGAAGTGGTTTACCAGAGGCGCTCATTCTCTCGGTCCTGCAAGACTCCGCTCAATCGAAGTGTGGTATGATTGGGCAAAGTCAGAAGGAATCCTTAAATAATTACCACTAACTAATTTTTTGCTGCAGAGCAAACCACAAAGGTGAAGTTATGAAAAAGCTCAAAGCTAATGTCTGCGCCGTAACACACGCAGGCAGAATCCGCAAGGAAAATGAAGATAATTATGATTTAAACGGCAGAATGACGTCTACGGGTGACCTCAAAAAAGGGTCCGCATTCGTTCAGAGTATGACCGAGCCTTTCCATCTTTCCGTTTGTGACGGTATGGGCGGCGAAAGCTACGGCGAGCTTGCATCGGGTATAGCTGTTGAAACCATTGCGGCACACGCTGCAAATGTTTATGAAAGCGGCGAAGATTTCAGTTTTGCGATTTCAAACTGTCTTGACGATGCCAACAGCCGTATCTGTGCAGAAATAAATGCAAGAGGAAAGAGAATGGGTACTACTCTTGCAACGATTTATGCAATCAAGGGCAATGTTATCTGCGTTAATATCGGTGACACACGAGTTTACCATTATTCAAAAGGCATTCTTGAACAGATAAGTTTTGACCACACTCATGCTCAGACTATCGTTGATGCGGGCGAGGTTTCAATTGATAACATCGGCCGTATTCCCGATGCCAAGCGACTGACCCGTCATCTCGGTGTGTTCCCCGAAGAAGGCGGAATTTCGCCCAACATCAGTGTTATTGACGATGTTGATGACGGAGATATTATTCTTCTTTGCAGTGACGG
>JAZNFD010000226.1:0-2784 GCA_045588975.1 Acutalibacteraceae bacterium
GAAAAATCTCTGCAGGGACTTTCTACGAGTGTATCCGGTCTTTTAACATTCCCTCCCGTGCACACCGGCAGGCAGGCTTGCACATTCAGTAGACAGATTGTTCATGACAGGCTATCCGCCGTTACCCGTTCACGTTCACTGCTGATCGACGCCTCTTGTGCGGCCGCAGTACTCCGCACAGAGACGGCTGCTTATTTAAGCAGCGAGAGCAACTTTATTGTTGTCGTTTAAATTTAGTTTTACGGATTTTATAGCGGTTCCGCACCGCTACTCGCTTATCCGGGCTCAGATCCCCCGTCGAAATCCTTTCATCCCCATATATTTAATTCATAATTCGGAATGCGTAATTCGGAATTATAAATTAATTTTTGTTTTGTGTTTTTGTTATTGATACGAGTATCTTTAAAATCTCTTCGCAGTCAGAATATATACTGTTGAACTGTTCTGAAGAAATGTATTCGCTTTCGTGAAGAAGCTCGAGCCAGTACTCCGTCTCGCTGACCTCTTTCAAAGCAATATTCAGCTTTGAATAAAAATCAGGCTTGCTTTGAGCACGTATTGCTTCTCTGACATTAGCACCTATACTCGTTCCGCTTTTCAAAACCTGATTCGCAACAGGCGATATTTTGAAATTTTCTGTAAGATACTTATACAATTTAATAATTCGCAAGGCGAAAGCTTTGCTTTTAACAACTATAATGTTATTTTTCATCGCTCCACCTTCCGTACAATTCCGAATTCCGCATTACGAATTCCGAATTGACATCGCTCTGTCGATGCTTCTCTGAGCATCATTCTTCGCAGCGACAGCTCGTTTGTCGTAAAGCTTTTTGCCTTTACAAAGTCCGATTTCAACCTTTGCTCTTCCTTTGAGAAAATAAACTCTGAGCGGAACGATTGCAAGACCGTCCTGCTTGACCTGAGAATAGAGTCTTTTTATCTCGCGTTTGTGAAGAAGCAGCCTTTTGGTTCTCAACGGGTCACGGTTGAAAATGTTGCCGTGCTCATAAGGACTGATGTGCATACCGTTGACAAATATTTCTCCGTCCTTGACGAAACACCACGAATCCTTGAGATTTATCTTTCCCTGACGGATGGATTTGACCTCTGTGCCGAAAAGCTCAATTCCCGCTTCGAGTTTTTCAAGAACAAAAAAATCGTGATACGCTTTTTTGTTTTGAGCAATTATTTTGATTTCAGAATTTTTATCCATAAAAAAGCCTTTCACAGTCTTGCGATTGTACCACACAATATATAAGTGTGTCAATACCTGTTTTTTGTTGCAGCGAATTTTAAAAAAATTAAAATTATTTTAATTTGGAAAATAATGTGTTTAAGCCCGGGCAAGAACACATTATTTAGCGGTTCTTGCTTTGTAGGCTCGTTTTTTTGCGTAAAAATCTTTTCTGTTCTTCTTTTCCTCTGCTTCACGCTTTGCTGCGGCAGCTCTTTTTGCCTTTACCCGTGAAAGAGGCTTGCCTTTTTTGGCAGGTTTTTTCTTCTTTTCTTCTTTATCCTTATCGGGATTTTCTTTATAGAAAACTATGCTTCCGCCGATAACCTGAATAACTTCGCTGCCCGTTGCGGCGGCAAGCTTGTCTGCAAACTCTCTGGGAGTCTCGGGTGCGCTTTCAAGAAGAACCTTAAGCTTTATGAGTTCTCTTTTTCTGAGTGCGTCGGCAGTCTGCTCGATAAGTGCATCGGAAATTCCGCCTTTGCCAATCTGAAAAAGAGGTTCGAGTCCGTTTGCCTGCGCTCTGAGAGCCGCTCTTTCTTTTCCGGTCATGCATTCCCCTCCTCTATCTGCTTTGCAAGGAGCCTTACGGATTTACCTCTGTGGCTGATTGCATCCTTTTCGTCTGCGGTAAGCTGCGCCATCGTCTTTTCTCCGCCGTATTCAACGGGAAGAAAGAGTGGGTCATAGCCGAAACCGCCGTTGCCGATTTCTTCGTAACCGATTGTACCTCTGCACTCGCCTCTTGCAATAAGCTTGCTTCCGTCGGGATAAACACAGCAAGCAACGCTCACGAATGCCGCACCTCTTTCGGAAGGATCGACATTCTCAAGAGCTTTGAGAAGCTTCTTGTTGTTGGCGTCATCATTTCCGTGCTCGCCTGCATATCTTGCGGAATAAACTCCGGGGGCACCGTCAAGATAATCAACTGCAAGACCCGAATCGTCTGCAATACAGGGCATTCCGCTTTCTCTGCAGCCGCTTTCGGCTTTGATGAACGCGTTTTCTTCAAATGATGTTCCGGTTTCTTCTGCATCGGTCAGTTCAATACCTGCCTCCTCGGCAAGAAGAACACGGATTCCGAGAGGAGCGAGAATTCTCTGAATCTCGTCTCTCTTTTTCATATTATGCGTAGCAATTATATAATCCATATATATTATTCTCCATCATTGTCTTCTTCAAACAAGCCTTCCGCAAAAGCTTCGGGATTGAAGGGTCTGAGATCGTCGATTCCTTCACCGACACCGATAAATTTCACGGGCACCTTAAGGTCATTCTTTATTGCAAGAACAACACCGCCCTTTGCCGTGCCGTCAAGCTTGGTGAGGATGATACCCGTAATCTCTGCAACATCCTTGAATTCCTTCGCCTGATTTACTGCGTTCTGACCGGTTGTTGCATCAAGAACAAGCAGAATTTCACGGTCTGCATAAGGAAGCTGACGGTCGATGACTCTGTAAATCTTCGCAAGCTCTTCCATGAGATTCTTTTTGTTGTGAAGTCTGCCTGCGGTGTCGCAGATAATAATATCCGCATTTCGTGCCTTACCT
>JAZNFD010000227.1:0-6239 GCA_045588975.1 Acutalibacteraceae bacterium
GTGGAGTTCGCATCACTTTTCACCTTTATCTATTCCCCAAGAGAGGGTACACCGGCGGCTACAATGCCTGACCCTGTATCAAGAGAGGAAAAAGGCAAATGGTTCAAGGAGCTTCTTGACACTCAGGAAAAGATTGCCGCAGAGCGTACCGCTTCGATGGTCGGCAAGACATACCGTGTTCTCTGCGAAAGCGTGAGCAAGGGAGGTCTTATCGAAGGCAGAACGGGCGGCAACATCATCATTGAATTCCCCGCGGATAAATCCGTTATCGGCTCATTCCGTGAAGTTAAGGTCACAGAGTCGCTGACTTGGATTTTAAGAGGAGAATTAGTTTAAGTTAATACGACGGTAAAACGTATTATAATAAAATTTTTTCAAAGTTAGGAGAAACAAAAATGGACGTAATTGCAAAAGCAAGAGAGCTTGGCGCACTCCTTCAGCAGGATGAGCGTTACATCAAGCTTATGGAAGCACAGAAGGCTAACGAAGAGGATACGGCTCTCAATGAGCTTATCGCAAGAATTCAGCTTGTTCAGATGTCATTCCAGCACGAAGCACAGAAAGAAGACAAGAACGAGCAGAAGCTTGAAGCTTATGACAAGGAATTCGGCGAAATCTACACTCAGATCATGGCTAACCCCAACATGCAGGCTTATGAAGCTGCAAGAGCAGAGATTGATAATCTTATGCAGTATATCAACAACATCTTTGTTCTTTGCCTCCAGGGCGAAGACCCCGCAACCTGCGAGCCCAGGACTGAGGAACACAATTGCGGCGGCGAATGCTCATCCTGCAGCGGTTGTCACTGATAACGGTATAAAAATCTGTGCAAGGGCGGCGTTCAGCCGCCCGCAGATTGGCCGATATTGAAAATCCGTAATTGTTTGCGGAATTTTTTGAAAGGTATGGTAATTCAATGGCAGAGCTTACCCCGATGATGAAACAGTATTTCCAGATAAAAGAGAACTATCCCGACACGATTCTTATGTTTCGTCTGGGTGATTTCTATGAAATGTTCTTTGAGGATGCAAAGCTTGTTTCGGCAGAGCTTGAGCTTGTTCTGACAGGCAGGGACTGCGGACAGGAAGAAAGAGCGCCGATGTGCGGTGTTCCTTTCCACAGCGCAGATTCTTATATTGCACGCCTTGTTGCAAAAGGCTATAAGGTTGCAATCTGCGAACAGCTTGAGGATCCCGCACTTGCAAAGGGCATTGTTAAAAGAGACGTAACCAGAGTTCTCACTCCCGGTACGGTTATCGAAAGCACAATGCTTGACGAGAGCAAGAATAATTTCCTTGCCTGCATCTGTGTACTGAAAGACTGTGTCGGACTTTGCTTTGCCGATATTTCCACGGGCAGCGTTCACGCAACGCAGTTCGAAAGAAAAAATTCACAGCGGCGTATTATCAACGAGCTCGGCAGATTTGCTCCGAGTGAAATTATAATCAACTCCGCTGTTCTTGAGCTCACTCAGGTGACGGATTTTGTTAAAACAAGACTCCGTTCGTCGTGTGACCTTCTTGACGAAGAATGCTTTGACCTTTCAAAAGCTTCCGCAACATTGTTGAAACATTTCTGCGTGACATCACTCACTCAGCTTTCGCTTGATAATGCAGACGGCGCGGTCTGTGCAATCGGTGCATCGATGGATTATCTCAGAAGTGTTCAGAAAACCGAGCTTGAAAACATCAGGTCAATTGATTATTACGGCGAAAGCAGCTTTATGCGCCTCGATGTTTCAACTTTGCGCAATCTCGAGATAACCGAAACTATGCGCAACAGAGAGAAGAAAGGCTCGCTTCTCTGGGTGCTCGATAAAACAAAAACCTCAATGGGCAAAAGAATGCTCCGTTCGTGGCTTGAGCAGCCGCTTCTCAGCATCGCCAAAATCACAAAACGCCATAATGCGGTTGAAGAACTCGTCGAGAATCCCTCAATGCGTGACGATATTATCGAAGCGCTTACGGGTTGTCAGGATATGGAGCGACTTATCACCCGTATTGCATATTCAACAGCAAATGCGAGAGAGCTCAGAGGACTTTCCTCAACGCTTAACAGACTTCCTGCAATAAAAGAAATTCTGTCGTCCTGCAAGTGCAGTTTTCTTTCGGAACTTCAGAATGAAATTCTTCCGCTTGAAGATCTTGCGGATACCATCGACAGAGCAATCGTTGAAGAGCCGCCGTTCTCCGTTCGTGAAGGCGGAATGATCAGCGACGGATTCAACGAAGAACTTGATTCGCTTCGTGATATCGTTGCAAACGGCAAGGGTTACATCGCCGATATCCAGCTCCGTGAGCAGGAGAGAACAGGTATCAAAAAACTCAAAATCGGCTATAACCGTGTTTTCGGTTACTATATTGAAGTTTCGAATTCATTCAAAGAGCTTGTCCCCGAAGACTACATAAGAAAGCAGACTCTCACAAACTGCGAACGTTTTATTACTCAGGAACTCAAAGAACTTGAATCCAATGTTCTCGGCGCACAGGAAAGAATAGTCCGCCTTGAATATGAGATTTTTGATTCAGTAAGAAAGAAAGCGGCAGAGAAACTTTTTGAAATCCAGAAGACCGCATCCGCAGTTGCGGCAGTTGACGTTCTTTGCTCTTACGCAAGAGTTGCAAGCGAAAACAATTACTGTTGCCCTTCGATGAATGCGGGTGACAGAATATCGGTTACAGACGGCAGACATCCCGTTGTTGAAAAAATGATAGATTTCCCGTTTGTTCCCAACGACACCGTGCTTGACTGCGCAGACGACCGTTGTGCGATTATCACGGGTCCCAATATGGCGGGTAAATCGACTTATATGCGTCAGGTTGCGCTGATTTGTCTTATGGCGCAGGCGGGCAGCTTTGTTCCCGCGCTTTCCGCAGAGCTTTGCGTGGTTGACGGCATATTCACAAGAATCGGTGCGTCGGATGACCTTGCTTCGGGTTCGTCAACATTTATGGTTGAAATGACCGAGGTTGCGGATATCCTCAAAAACGCATCTTCAAAAAGTCTTATTATTTTTGATGAAATCGGCAGAGGCACTTCGACCTTTGACGGTATGAGCATCGCAAGAGCGGTTCTCGAATTTTCTGCGGATAAACGCAGACTCGGTGCGAAAACTCTTTTTGCAACCCACTATCACGAGCTTACCGAGCTTGAAAACAGCGTTGCGGGTGTTAAGAACTACAACATCGCTGTCAAGAAGAGGGGAGACGACATAACCTTCCTTCGCAGAATTGTCAAGGGTTGCGCTGCCGGCAGCTACGGTATTGAAGTAGCAAAGCTTGCAGGCGTGCCCAACAGCGTTGTTGAACGTGCAAAGGTTGTTCTTAAAGAGCTTGAGGGCGAGGGCATCAAGGTTCCCGTCCGTGTTCAGAACGACGAACCCGAAATGCAGATGTCGTTCGGCTCATCAAATGCAGACGATATTGTTGAAAAACTCAGAATGATAGATGTGAATACTCTTACTCCGATTGAAGCGATGAGTGTTCTTTATGATTTATCAAAACAGGCAAACAGCTGATAAAGAAAGGAGGCTCTTGATATGCCGAAAATTAATGTTTTGCCAAAGCATCTTGCGGAGCTTATTGCCGCAGGCGAAGTTGTTGAACGACCTGCTTCGGTTGTCAAGGAGCTTCTTGAAAACTCGATTGACGCAGGTGCCGATAATATTACGGTTGAAATCAAAAACGGAGGCATTTCGTATATCAGAATTACCGATAACGGATGCGGAATCGGCAGAGATGACATCCGCAATGCTTTTGTAAGCCACGCAACAAGTAAAATATCAACCGCCGATGACCTTAACGGCATCTTCACTCTCGGCTTCAGAGGCGAGGCGCTTGCAAGTGTCAGCGCGGTTGCGAGAGTTGAAGTGATGACAAGGACTGCGGAGGACGAAAGCGGCACAAGATATGTCATCGAAAGCGGCGATGAAATTCTGCTTGATGATGCGGGTTGCCCCAAGGGTACAACTCTTATTGTCCGTGACCTTTTTTACAAAACTCCCGCAAGAATGAAATTCCTCAAAAAGGATGTAACCGAAGCCAATGCGGTTGCGGGCGTTGTTGACAGAATCGCACTTTCCCATCCCGAAATTTCATTCCGTTTTATCAGAGAGGGAAAGCAGACTCTCGTAACAAGCGGTAACGGCGATTTGCTTACCTGCATCCGTGAGATTTTCGGCAAGGAATTTTCGTCGGGACTTATTCCCGCAGAAAATATAAATCAGGGCATAAAGGTCAGCGGCTATGTTTCAAAACCCGTTGCCTCAAGACCCAACCGCAATATGCAGTTTTTCTTTATCAATAACAGACTTATAAAGACTGGTACAGGAAGCGCCGCACTCAGCGAAGCTTATAAAAACTCGGTTATGGTCGGCAAATTCCCTTCCTGTGTTCTTAATATAGAAATTGACCCGTCTTTGGTGGATGTCAATGTTCATCCCGCAAAAACCGAGGTCAGATTTTCGGATGAAAGAATGATTTTCAACGCAATTTATTATGCGTGTAAAAACGCACTTTCATCGGGCGATACACCCAAGCAAATTAAAGAAATCGCAAAAGATTACTATAAAGCGCCCGAAAAGCCGCCCGAGCAGCTCAGGATAACTCAGAAGCCTGCTCCGTCAGCGGATTTCTGGCAGCATATTCCGAAAAAAACGGAAACCGTGTCGGTCACTCCCGTTGAAATCAAAACGGAAGAGCCGAAAGCAGAAAAAATTATCGTTAACCCCGTCCCCGAAGTTATAACAATTAAAGCAGAACCTCCGAAAGAGGTTGCTTCCGCAGGTGTATTCAAAGCACCCGCCGATGAGCCTGCAAAAGAGGAATCCGTAACGGATATCCTTCTCAACTCACCGTCCGAAAAAATTCAGCCTGAGATTGCTGTGAAGGAAGCAGTTGAGGTGATTCCTCCCGAACCCGAATTTTCGGAAGAGGATTTTCTGCTTATCGGTGAAGCTTTCAAAACTTACATTATGTGTGAATACAAAGGTAAGCTTATCATAATCGACAAGCACGCTGCACACGAAAGAATAATTTACGAAAAGCTCAGAAGAGAAAACGGAGAAAGAACGCCGCAACTTCTGCTTTTGCCCGTTACGGTTACTCTTTCAAAAGAAGAATATTCCGCGGTGCTTGAGAATCTTGAGCTTATAAACAGTGCAGGCTTTGATGCCGAGGATTTCGGCAACGGATGCGTCATCGTAAGAGAATGCCCGATGGAGCTTTCACCCGATGATGTTGCGGATGTAATGTGTGAAATTGCGGGTCGCCTTGTTGAGAAAAAGCAGGATGTTATGTTTGAAAAGCTTGATTGGATATTCCATTCGGTTGCCTGCAGAAGTGCAATAAAAGCGGGTAACTTCACATCGCGTCTTGAAATGGAGCGATTTGCAAAGCAGCTTCTTTCGATGCCCGATATCCGATACTGCCCCCACGGCAGACCCGTGCTTATAGAAATGACACAAAGAGAACTGGAGAAGAATTTTGGAAGAATCTAAGATACCTTTGATTGCAGTTGTCGGTCCGACCGCTTCGGGCAAAACATCGCTCGCTGTTGAAATCTGCAAGCGTTACGGAGCGGAAGCGGTGTCGTGCGACTCAATGCAGATTTATAAAGAAATGGATATTGCAACCGCAAAACCTACGCTTGAAGAGATGCAGGGTATTCCGCATCATCTTATCGGATTTCTTGATTCCGATGAAGTTTTCAGCGTTGCGAAATATTGCGAAACCGCGAAAAATATCATTTCCGATATTGATTCGAGAGGCAAGAGAGCTGTTCTTGTCGGCGGTACGGGACTTTATTACAGTTCGCTTGTTGACAATATAGAATTCCTGCAGGAAGAAACTGATTTTGAATACCGTGAAATGCTGAAAAAAAGAGCGGAGCAAGACGGTGCGCAAGCCTTGCTTGATGAGCTTTACAAAATTGACCCCGAATCCGCTTCACAGCTTCATGTGAACAATCTCGGCAGAATTATCAGAGCTCTTGAAATTCATCATTCAACGGGTAAAACAAAAACAAATCAGAATGAAGAATCAAGAAAAAGACCTTCGCCGTTTGTGACAACGGCAATCTGCCTTGATGCAAGGGACAGGCAGTTTCTTTATGACAGGATTAACAAAAGAGTCGATATTATGCTTGAAAACGGACTTCTTGAAGAGGCGAGAGCTTTTTTTGAATCTCCGCTCGGAAGAACGGCACGTCAGGCAATCGGATATAAAGAGCTGAATCCGTAT
>JAZNFD010000228.1:0-2101 GCA_045588975.1 Acutalibacteraceae bacterium
CAAAGAACGACCATTGCAAGCATAAATATGCCCGAAATAATCTGCAGAGCCTTGATGAGCTTACCGTAATTTTTTTCTGCCAAAACAACCACCCTCGAAAATGTTTTTTTCGAATTAAGTATATTTTATTCGGGCAGAAAAATCAATAGGAAACGGGTACAAATACCTATTTGACTTTTTGTACTAAATGTTATACAATATATTTTGTATAGGTGACTTTTAAGAAAGGTGATGAAAATATGAAAAAATCCCTTAAGCGTATCATCTCAATAATTCTTTGTGCTGTGATGGCACTCGGTCTGTTTGTAACCGCACCGTATGCCGCTTCGGCGGATATGGTTGTTTCTGTTGACAGTGCAAGCTGTCTGCAGGGCGAAAGCGTTGTTGCAACTATCTATTTCCCTGCGGAATATGACGATGCTGCTGCGATGGATATCAAGCTCAACTATGACCCTGCTGTCCTTGAGCTTGTAAAGTTCGAAAAGGGTGCAGGTCTTCAGAGTGCTCTTGACGCCCAGCTCAACGGTAAGGTTTATTCCGAATTCAGCGGTGCTCCGGGTGTTGTTTCGTGGAGCCTTGCAGGCAGTAACAACTACGTTTTCCGCGGAGTTTTTGCCGTTGTTACGTTTAACGTTAGAACAACTGCGAGAAACGGCGAAACTGTGCTTGACCTTGAAATCAAGGATGCCGCAAACTCGGGTTATGTTGATATCACTGAGCAGGTAACGGCTCAGGATGCTGTAATAGAAATTGTCAGAAATACTGTCAACGACTTTGTTTTTGTGCTTAATGATGACAAGTCGGGTTATATCATAAAGGCTTACCAGTGCGCTACCGTTGATGAGCTTGTAATTCCTTCAGAGTATAAGGGTCTTCCCGTTGTCGGCATTGTAGACAGCGTTTTCCGTAACCACGGCGAGCTTACAAAGGTGGTTCTGCCCGAATATCTCGAAACAATCGGTGCCAACGCCTTCCAGAGCTGTGTCAGTCTTACTGCTATTGAAATTCCCGACACGGTAACTTCTGTCGGCAGCTATGCTTTTTCTCTGTGCACTGCGCTTGAGAGTGCAAAGCTTTCCTACGGTCTTGAAGAGGTTGCGGATAATCTTTTTGTTTCCTGCTATTCACTCAAGGCTGTCGAAATTCCTTTCACGGTCAAAAAAGTCGGTGTAAATGCATTTTCAAACTGTATTTCTCTTTCAAAGGTTAAGATTTCAAAGAATACAACTGTCGGTGAGGCTGCTTTCAATAAGTGTGCATCAACGGGTGTTGAATTCACAACTGTTGAAGGTAACACATATCTTCCCGAGCTTATCGCAACAGAATATCCGAAGGCAACAATCAAGCTTGTTGAGGATATTTCTCTCGGCGAAATCACGGGAGTTGAAGACAAGTACGACTATACGGGAACCCCGATTGAGCCTGCTGTAAAAATCACTCTTAAAAACGGCAAGACTGTTGTTGATGGAACGGATTACGAGGTTATTTTTGTCAACAATATCAAGACAGGAGATGCAAAGGTTTACGTTCCCGGTATTGAGGGCTACGGCGAGGGCTACGTTCTCGGCTTTGAAATCTTCTGCGCTCACGACAATGTCAGAAAAGCGGTTGTTCAGAAGTCAACCTGCTCACAGGAAGGTATAATCCGTTATATGTGTCTTGATTGCGGTCATACCTTTGAAGAAACAACTCCTGCACTCGGTCATCCGTCAGGCGAATGGATTTATGATGTTCGTCCCACTTATGATAAAACAGGTCTTAAGCATAAGGTCTGCGCAGTCTGCGGCGAATCCTTCGAAATGGATACTGTGGCTGATAAAATCTATCCCGATGTTGTAATTGACGGCAAAATCAATTCAAGGGACGCACTTGCAATTCTTCAGTATTCGGTCGGCGCCGAGGTTTATATAGAGCCCGAAGGCTTGTTCAATGCTGATACGAACGGTGACGGCAGGATTAATTCCGTCGATGCACTGATTGTTCTTAAAATTTCAGTCGGAGCAATCGCTCTTTAATTCAGTTTTCTTAAAAATAATGGCACTCTGAGCATTTCAGAGTGCCATTTTCTATTGTACTGTTGAATTTTTTGTGTTACAATATA
>JAZNFD010000229.1:0-13718 GCA_045588975.1 Acutalibacteraceae bacterium
TGCTTTAATCTGTACAGAGAAAACAGCGGATTTTACGAAACAAAAAAGAGTCCTGAGGTTTTCTCCGAAATATTGAAAGCTATAAAGGAGAAAAAGAAAATCAAGATTAAATACAACAGCATATATGAGAAAAAGGAATATAACGAAACATATTGTCCGCTTGGTATTGAATACTCCAAACGTGACGATACATTCAGAATTATAACCGCTTGCGGAAAAGATTTTTTTGTTCTTAATCTTGAAAGAATTCTCGAATGCAAAATAATCGATAAGAGCTTTAAAAAGGAAAAATACAAGAGTATCATTAAACAAAGCAGAGACTCGCAGAAGAGAAAAATAACGATAAAATTTGCGGATAAAAAGAATGTACCGGATCGTATATTGACAGAATTTGCTCCGTTTAAAAAAAGGTGCGTGTTTGATAAGAAGACACAGACATATATTATGGAGCTTTGGTATGACGAGACAGATACGTTTGAAATTGCAATGCGGATTATGTCATATGGCAGAAATGTTTTTGTTGTTACAGATGAAGGATCCGTCAGAGCAAGAGTTTGTGAAAATATAAAAATGCAGAAAGAACTTGAAATTGAACACACTGTCGAAAAATCTCAGAATAAAAACCTTGCACGAAAAGGAGAAAAGGAACGTCAATGATAAGTGCCGACGAACTGTTCTTACTAGCATCCTGTGACAAACGGGTTTCTGCCTTGAGCTTAAAATCAAAGACAGACCTCACAGACTTGCTTGGTAAATATTTTGCTAAAATGAAGAATTACGAGCAAAAAAATCCCCACCACTGCTATGATCTTTTATCGCACACAATTCATACGGTTCTTGCAATTAGTAAGAACAACTTGTCAGAGAAGGATTTTCTTTGCTTGAGAATAGCAGCATTGTTTCATGATATCGGAAAGCCTGCAGTTGCATTTCAAAAGAATGATCGGTTGGTTTTTTACGGACATGCAGCAAAATCATCTGAAATTGCATTCGATTTGCTTTCCGAAATAGGACTCAAACAACAGGAGATAAAAAGAGTCTGCTTTTTTATAAAGCATCATGATGATTTTATATCTTTCAAGCGTGAAGACGAATTTGTTGATGACGGCAATCCGCATATCAACCTTATATCACGGGATAACATTATCTCAAAAGTAAAAAATATCCGGGAAAAGTCTGCGGAATATCATGAATATATTCCTGATATGGAGGATTTCAAGCTTTTGATTTCACTTTGCAAAGCCGATGTGGCAGCGCAAAAAGATGTCGTACTGCAGGGCGAAAGTATTGTTGACAGCAAAGAGAATAAGATAAAGAGGTTTGAGGCAATAATAAAGTGCCTTGATTTGGAGGTCTGATATGGAAATCACCGAAATAATTGAGAAGAAAAATTACTTCACGGAGCTTACTTTTCGACATTTGTCTTCCGGCTTGAAAGCCTTTGACTCTGCGGAATATTTGTCATCTGCTATCTGGTCGGCAGTTTTTGTTGAAGCATTGTTAAAGGATATGCTTTTTGAACTGGACGGAAATATTCATTCCGAAGAATTAAATTCCTTAATAAACAATTTAAGAGCATTTGCGAACAATTATCAGGACAAGAAAACTTCTCCCGCCGATAAGAACTACTATAGAGATATTGCGGCAAGATGTCATGAGATAAGGGCAAAGAGAAACCGTTTGGTTCATGATACCGGTGTTGAAAGAGGAATGATCGATATTGATGCAAGGGATATCAACAACAATGTTATCCTTATTGTAAAACAGTACATCAACTCTTCTGTAGGAAAGGCAATATTCGAAAAGAACAAGGCAAGAATAAAACAGGTAACCTCAAATAATGAAGCTAAGTTTCCTATATTTATTAGCTCCATAACACCGCATACATACGAACAGGGAGAGTTTTTAAATCTTTTCTGCGAGAAACTGAAAGAAATCGGAGTTGAGCCTGTGCGCTGCAATCTTACCGACTTCGATAAAAAAGATCCGATGGGAAAGGTTCGCAGTACGATTGAAAAATGCAATGCAGTAATTGTTATCGGTCTTGAACGCAGCCATGTGTATTTTTACAAGGACAAAGAGGGGTCTCTGGAGGAATATGAGAATGTTCACAGGAAATACACCTCGGGCTGGCTTCAGATAGAAAGTGGCATGGCTATTGCTTTGAACAAGGAAATCTTTGTTCTGTGTCAAAAGGATATCCACAGCGACGGAATTTTTGACAGATCGTGGAATTCCTATCTGCCTATTGAAATTGATTCACCGCTGAGTATTGAAGACATCAACATAAAGCTTATGCTTGAAAAAATTCAGGAGTTTGTTGTAACATATAAAAAATAATATTCTTTTGCTAAAGAACTTTCCGAGTTTTCGGAAGGTTCTTTTTTCAACTTTGAATACTCTCATGATGTTTGATAGACTTGCTGCAATATGGTACTTTACAGACAGGAAAGGAGTGATGTGGTTGAGAAAAGAAGATTTAATAAGCAACGCAGAAATTAAACCGAAAATAAATTTGTTGTGCGGTGATGACAAAAACGTTATGGCAAAATGCGAAAGGGTATTTCCTGACGGCTTTTTTTCTTTTTCTGTTTCGACCGACTCTCATTTCAGTGAGATAGACAGGTTTTTGGATGAATCAACGGCGAATACCAGATTTAGAAATTACTACACAGGCAATGTTGTACTCGATTTGTCGGAATGGAACAAGAATTGCGAATTCGGTGAACAATTTAATGCGTTCATGTATTTCATTAAAGATAATACGGATAAATACAAATGCGTTTTTATAATTGATTCATTTTGTACTCAGGAATTTATTACGAAGTTAAAAGATTTCTTTGAAATTGAACAAATATCTCTTGGCTGTTCCAAAAACACTCAAAAAGTCAAGATGGGTTTTACTGTTCCTGACGGCACTAAGGAGGAAAACAATGTACGAAGCTAAGTATTCAAAATACATAACAAAAAACGATGCACGATTTGCAGAGCCGGAAGAAATAAAAGAATGCTGCGAAGCGATTTATAAAAGCAAAGAAAGCAAGGGCTGCGGAGCGTTTTTATATTACGAAAATAAGGTTATGTATGTTGATAACTCAGATGCTCATTATTTCATTAAAGGCGGAACCGGCAGCAAAAAGTCCAGGGTGCAAGGTGTCAATATCATTAATTCAATTATAAATGCCTGTGAAAATGCAGTTATAAATGACCCTAAAGGTGAAATGTACAAAAAAACCGCAGCATTCGCAAAAGCTAAAGGATACAACATTCTGGTATTTAATCTCAGAGATGTCACCAAATCCAGCGGTTGGAATCCGTTAAGCCTGCCTTACGATTTGTATATGGAAAATAACATTCCCGAAGCAGAACAGTCACTTGATGATTTGACGGAAGCAATTATCGGTCCGGCAAAAGAAAAGGTTGCGGATGTTTACTGGCCTGAAATGGCCGGCTCAATTTTTAACTACAGCTCAAAAATCCTGGCAGACTCCGTACCAAAAGAGCTGTTCAATATGTCGAATGTCATTCAGCTTACACATGAGAGCAATGCAGATGTTCTCAGAAGAATTCTGAACTCAATGGATCAGAATTCAAGCGCAGCAATCTCAATGCACGGTGTTCTCGATCTTGTTGCAGAAAAAACTTCAAGCTGCATCTATTCTTCGCTGAAGGCGAGTCTCAAGCCTTTTATCCAGAACAAATCGTTGCTCGATTTGCTCTGCAGAAATGATATAAATTTTTCCGACCTTGTAACAAAGAAAACAGTTATATATGTCATTTATCCCGATGAAAAGACTTCGCTTTGCTTTCTGATAAACCTCTTTTTTACGCAATGTTATCAACATCTGATTTCGCTTTCGGCAAAAACCGAGGACGGAAGGCTTCGAAGAAGAGTAAATTTTGTCCTTGACGAGTTCAGTAATCTTCCTGCAATAGAGAATTTTGAAAATCGAATTTCAGAAGCACGAGGGCATAATATCCGCTATTTTCTGTTTTGTCAGTCCTTTGGTCAGCTGAAAAACAAATATAAGGAAAACGCTGACACAATAATTGCAAATTGCGATTGGATTGTATTTCCTTCAAAGGAAATTGATTTTTTAGAGAAGATTTCGAGAATGTGCGGAAAAAGGTTTGATTATCGCGGAAAAGAACGTTCATTAGTAAGTGTTTGCGACATACAGCATATGAAAAAATTTACTGACGGTGCAGAAATTCTTATCCTGAAAAGCGGTCAATATCCGTTCATAACCAAAATACCCGATTATGAATATATGCATACCTTCGGAAAATGTTCTGAGGCAAAGATGAACGAAATCAGAAGCGAGAACAAGCCTGTGTTCATTTCGTTTGAGGATTGGGTTGACGGTATAGGGGAAATTTATAATTTCCCATTCCCGAAAGAGAAAAGAGATGTTGACAGACGAAAAGTCATCAACAATAAACAAAATATTTCTTTTACTGATGAAAAGCTGAAAGATGAGCTTAAAAGGAAGTTTGAAGAATTATTCGGATCCGTTGAAGACGAGTGATGCTCCAAACAAAAAACTTTCAACTTTGACTGCTTCTCAAAAATTTCTTTTTATCCTTCAGGATGGTATATTCTAATCACTGAAACAACAAAGGGAGGAACAAGCAATGAAAAACAAAATTATCATTGAAAAAATCGAAAACGAAACTGTAAGAGAATTAAAGTTCTATCTGAAGAACAGCAAAGGCACTTTCTGGCTGTTTACTCAGCCCTTTTCCAAAGGGGTTTATGAATGGTTCAGAGACGGAAGAGCAGAAAGTGAAATTCTCTCGTTTGCTGATTGGAAACGCAACAAAAGACTCAATAACACGATTGACCGCATTCCGCGAGAAATCAGATATGTCAACAAGTACATAATTAACGATATCAACGATGAGCGTGCCGCTTAAAGGCACAAAAAAACGGAAGGAATTGCTTATTATGATTAAGATGATAAAAGTCATTGGAGAACGCACACTTTATCCACCTTAGCACATATGTAATGCCCCCAATCTCGTTTTTTCGAATTTTCCCTTGAAATAAAAATTTTAATCAATATTTTAAAGGAGACATTGTTATATGTCAAAGAAGAATTTAGCTGTAAAAAGCATATCTGTGATTCTTGTAATCGCAACACTTTTCAGTGCTCTTGCAATCACTGCAAGTGCAGCATCTTATTCAACAGGCAACTACACGGTAGCTGCAAGCAACGGAGTTAATGTTCGTCCTTATGTCAACGCCTCATCTCGCTACGGTGCTGCCTCAAAAGGTACAAACTTTAAGGTTACACAGATCAGCGGCAATTGGGGTTATACACCATCAATATATTGCGCCAACGGAAAAACGGTATCCGGTTGGTTGTGCCTTGACTATTGTACATACAAGGGTTCAAGCCATACACATAACTATAACGGCGGCAGATATTATGAAAGCGCTCATCCTCATGAAATAAGTGTTCGTTGTACAAGCTATGATTCATGTGGTGGTTGGAAATGGACCGGAGAAACCTATAAAGTTGAAGGTTGCTCACAGTGCTACCCCTCTACAGCCACATATTACACACTTTATTACAATGCCAACGGCGGAAGCAATGGCCCTTCTTCCCAAAGAGTACAGGCCGGCGTTACATTCAATCTCAGCAGCAGCAAGCCCACCCGCTCAGGATATACATTTCTGGGCTGGAGCACAAATAAAAACGCTACCTCTGCTTCATTCAATCCCGGCGGAAGGGTCAGACTCAACGGAAACACCACGCTTTATGCTGTATGGAAGAAAAATGCATCTGCAACAGTTTACGCTTCAAGTGTCAGCTTGAGTTCAAGTTCTTGCACAATGAATACGGGTAACACAAAAACACTGACAGCATATGTTTATCCTTCAAACACCACTAACAAGTCAGTTACCTGGTATTCAAACCGAACCAGCGTTGCAACAGTCAGTAGCAGTGGCAAAATAACCGCAAAATCGCCCGGAACAGCAGTTATAACTGCAACAACAAGCAACGGTAAAACGGCATCCTGCACCGTTACTGTTAAAGGAATTAAAATCAGTTGCAATTATCTTTACTATGAGAATATGGCTGTCGGTGACATTCAGTATCTCACGGCAACCGCTTATCCCTCCGATACAAGCAAATTCACCTGGTCGTCATCAAACAGTAAGGTTGTCAGCATCAACTCAAGCGGCAAGATGACCGCAAAGGCAGCAGGTACAGCGACAATTACCGTTAAAACCGCTGATGGCAGAACAGCTTCCCAGAGAATAACCGTAACCAATCCTGCTAAATGGAGAACGGGAAACTTTGATACAGGCTATACTGCAAAGGGCTACACAACGGTCACCCTCAATAAAAACGCAGGTGACGGATACATATATATCTATACCTATGATGCAATGGGCAAGAAATCAAGCGGTCAGATGCATGTCACACTCCGAGACAGCAGCGGTAACTGGGTATGGGAAGGCGATGTGGCAAGCGGTTCAAAACTGAAGCTCGGCAATGACCATTTACAGTACAGGGTATACATTGCAAAGAAATCCTATCCCAACACAATTATCGGCAACGGCGACGATTTCATCAATGTTGGTAAATGTCAGTCCTGGGCAATCAACTGCAGCAAGAACTGCTATATCGGTTAAGATTAAATCAACAACTGAAAAACGCCCGCTCTTGCAGCGGGCGAAGGGAAGGAGGTGAAATCCATGGCAGAAGAACGCAGATGTTTTCGTTGTATCTATTGCGAACGTGATCCCGGTTCAAATTGGGGTTGGTACTGCAGCCACCGCAGAACTCATGTAAGAGGTAATGATTATTGCGGATACTTTGAGTCAATCTAAAACTTTGTCAAAAGGAGAAACCGAAATGAAAAATTTCTGTCTCATTGCAAGCCATTGTCTGAAATACGCACTGTTCATTTGGATAGCGGCTGGCGGCTGCTATGACCTGTATTATGAAGGCTTCAACGGATATGTAGATAACCTGTGCTTTATCATCGTTTACTTCATCTTTTGCGCCGCATTTCGGTTTCTCACAGACAGAAACAAGGAAATTCAAAAATCAGAGCTGGGCAAGACTGCGGTTAACGGAATAATGATTGAGATGTTTTTCTTCATTCTTTTTTCTCAGAATCATTTTGTCTTCTCCATTGCAATCCTCTTGGGAATAATGCTTTCATATGTCCTGATACGTATTTTATTCATTGAAGAGAGCAACCCCGAACAGACTTGCGAGGAAACCCGAAAAAAGCCGAAAGAAAGACTGCAGCTTTTTATCTGCGGATTTGCAGCCGTTGCGATGATTGTTCCATCGGGTATCGGTGCCTACGAGGAATATTTCGACCCTATGTTAACTGCCGATGAGTGGGCTGTTTTTGTTGAAATGTTCAATGAAAGCAGCTCAAATAACGCCGAAGAGAGTCTATTTGAAAAGCACAGACAAACCCTGCTTGAAATTGAGAAATGGGATTCAATGAGCGACAGGGAAAAGACAGAACTTATTTATAAAATCGGTCTGATTGAGCTTGAAAGCCTTGGCGTCAGCGACAGTGTCGGCATAACAATTCAAGCAGATAAGATAGACGAATACACACTTGGTTATTACAAAGATTCAAAAAAGCAAATCGTTATCAATGAGCAACATATCAGCTGCGGCGACATTGAGGAGAACATTCGCACAATTTCGCATGAGGCTTTTCATGCCTATCAGCATTATGTTGTAGATTCATTCAATTTTGAGTCTGAGTTTGTGCAGAACAGTGCTTACTGCGAGGACGCCCGAATATGGAAGGATAACATTGATAACTACATATCGGCTGAATTAGATTTTGAGGGCTATCAGTCTCAACCGCTTGAAGCAGACGCAGACACCTATGCAAGACAGCGCGCAAAAGAATATATGCTTGCAATATCTTAAATATAAATGAATTGAAAGGAGGTGCTTTTTGAAAAACTTTGTTGCCGATACATAAATTGATATTCATGCAGGTGTATGACTCGGCTTGAATACAACACTGCTCGGGCTGTATGATTTGAAAGAATTCTATATGGATTAGATGAAACAATCATATAAAAGCAAAACCACGCTGTTAACAATTCTGTTAATAGCGTGTTTTTTTCAATTCCCTATATGAGATAAGGTAGACTGTCTTTCCAAGGATCTGGAACTCACTTCAGGTTTCAATTCCCTATATGGGATAAGGTAGAGTTGGACACCCGTCGCGGTCAAACAATATGACGAATCAATTTCCTATATAGGATAATGAAAAGCTTAACTGTTTATAATATACCACACAAAGCGTTGTTTGTCAAACAGTGTAAAAGGATTTTAATAAGTCATTGACAGGGTGACATAGAATGACTGAATCATTGTGATGCAGCAATAATACCCGTACCCATTCCGCTTTTGTCTCTTGACAGTCAAGAGCTTGCATGATACAATAATCCCATCACAATTTGTTGTTCTACCTTATCCCATATAGGGAATTGAAACATAAATTTCTTTACGTTTACATTGTTTTCATCCGCTACCTTATCCCATATAGGGAATTGAAACAATTTTAGTAGATATAAGTTTTTGCTCTTTATGCGTTGTCTACCTTATCCCATATAGGGAATTGAAAAAAACACACGCCGATAACAGATTTGTTAACGGCGTGCTTTGTATAATTAGATATCACCATACAAAATTATAAAGCTGTATTCCAAAAATTATGTACAAATTTTTAGATTTTAATCCCATTATCTCAATCAAAAAATTTTAGAAGTTTGCGGGATAAATTTGCAAGCTCACTTAATCTTACATACTTTCAGTGATTAAACCACGACAGGAGTATTTCTCTTGCCGTGGTTCTTTTTGTTTTCAAATCCGTAGGGAAGGTTTGGAAAAATAACGGTGAGAGGAGCTATCGCAAATACACAGTCCCTTGCAATGCTGTGCCGAATAAAAATAAACAGGAGGAATGCTGTGAAAAAGATTGAATTGTTAAAAAGGCGGTGGTTAGTTTGACGCCTCCTTGAATGTAATGCGCAGCACAAATTTTAATCCTGCAATGTCTGTTTTTCTTTGCTTGCAGGATTGATGTGACCGTAATCTGACGGTCACTTTGGCAGACATTTTTTGCAAATCTGCCAAACCGCTAAGGGGTTATTTGACAAGTTATCTTGGAAAATAACCTTTTAGCGGGGTTTTCAGAGAGGATTTTTTTCAGAATTCTCGTTGGTGTTACGGAGTTGACTCGGCCGTAACGGACTGTATGTCGCTTCTGAATGAAGCCCTGAAGTTGTTTAACGGCGAATTATCGCAGGACGGATAAGGAAAATGCCGTACTCAGAAAGATTTTCCAAATAATAACGAGGAGTGATTCTGTGAGTAAAAAGAAATACAAGAAGATGTCAATTACCCGTATGCTTTGTGAGGAATCGAGACCTTTCTTTTCCAAATACGAAAACAATGTCACAAGAAGTGCATTTGTTAAGAACTACCGCAAATTTATTGAATTCTGCAGGTCTGAATTTGACTGCAAAACAACCGAAGAATGCAAAAATCACATCGACGATTACGTTCAGTTTCTTGTTGATAAAGGACTGACTGCAAATACAATTCATACATATATGTCGCCTATTGCGTTGTTTTTCAATATACCATTGTCTGATATTGAAAAGCCCAAAAGATGCTCTGCGCACAATGTCAGAAGTAGAAGCGCAAACGGTAAAGTTCAGCGCTCGGATAATGACCCCGACAATCCGAAATATGCCCATTTGGTTGAGTTCCAGAAACGGGTCGGAATCAGACGCAGAGAGCTTCGGAATCTTAGAGGAAACGATTTCAAAGAGGATGAAAACGGCAATTTTTATGTTTTTGTCCGCAAGGGCAAGGGAGGAAAACAACAATGGCAATTAATATTGCCTGAAGATGTTAAATTTATAAAATCGTATTTCGATGGTACTGAAAACAAGGTTTTCGCTTCGGAAGAATTTAATAATAAATTGGATTTACACAAACTTCGTGCCGAGCAGGCAAAGAGAGCATATCAGTACTATCTCGACAGAATCAATAATGAAGAACACTACAGAGAAGAGCTTGAAAAATTGATTCGCAAACACTGGAACGAACGCAACATTGACAAAAGAACAAATAAACCAAAAACAATCAATAAAAAAGATTTTAGCGGCACCTATAAATTAAGAGATGAAAACAAAAAGCTTGCCCTCAAATACGGTCTTCCTGTTGAATACAACCGCTTGTGCGTGTTGGCAACAAGTATTTTTTTTTGAGCCATTGGCGTTTAGGAGTTTGTGTGAATAATTATTTGCTGAATGTGTGAAACAGCAAACCCCGCCGCTTAATTTGCGGCGGGGCTGATTTGTCAATCTGAAAATATGGATCTTAATCGCCGTGATGATATGTAACTACATCGTTAAAAATATAATCCGCACGATTGTTTCTCGGCAATGATGCATCATAGGTGTGCATAACCACACCGATGGTTGTGCCGTCGTTGTGAACATATTTAGCAACATCAAATGCCTTCAGAGCAGACTTGCAAGATTTGAATTCGGCAATAAATTCACAATCAAAGTAATTTGCTTCTTCAAAACCGTTATCTTCTTTAACAGACATATAAGTAATAATAAATTTTCTTATATATCTTGTGTGCGGTGCATCATAAACAAATTTTTTGTTCTTTTTAATTTTGTTAAAAAACAAACAATCTGACTGGTTGTGAAGTTTGATATAGATATTCTGTACGGCGATTTTTTCGCCTTGATATTCTGCCTCGTCTATATTGCCGAGATAAAAATCAATTTTGTTTTTTATTAAAAGCGTAATAAAGCTTTTGTAGTTTTCATCAACGAAAACCTTAAGTTTTTTTGGTGTATACATATTTACACTCTCCTTACAATTAAATTTCTGATTAAAACTTTTTGAGCAACTCATTTAATATTCACCACCTTCTCTTTGATTTAAAAGTTTTATCAAAGAAAGTATGTAAGATTGAGTTGGAAAAAATGAGTTAAATCATTGTGAAATCATTTTTCGGACAGTTTCTTATTATATAAACACACAACTGTATAAAAAATAACCTATCCGATTAAGGACAGGTTATCCGGATAAGGTTATTCGGTTAAATCAGAAACTTCGCATTTCAAAGCTTTTGCAAGTTTCATAATAATATCAAATTGTGCTTTATTCAAATCCTTGCTTTTTCTTTCATAAGCCCGGATTGTATTAAGTGAAACTCCCGATTCAACAGAAAGTGCTTCCTGTGTCATTCCGCACTGTTTTCGTATTTTTTTAAGTTTGCTTTCGCTTCGTTTAAAATGTTCATCCATCACGTCATAGCTTTTATTTATATCCGCCTCGTGAAGTGTTCCGTAAAGCCCGAGCAATTCATTAAAAGGCACTGTATCGAGAATGCTTTTAAATGTTCTGCCTGAATACCATTGGTAATGAGTCAGCATCCAGCCAACCCAATAAACATCACTTCTGTCAAAGCTTTCAACAGGCTCTGCATTCTGCTTTTTACCTGTTGTTTTTTCCATTACTTCTATATAGAGTTCCAAACCGCTTTTCCCTGCGATATATTTGGGATTACCGTTCTCGATTTGCTCGGCAACATCAGATTGAATAAATCTGTTCAGAAAGTCTGGACCGTCTATATTGAACTCATACACCGCATCGTGAAGCATATTACCTACAGCCCGTGAGGCTTTAGCCAGATATAAATGATTGTAAGCGTGGGTCATCTTTCCTCATATCCTCTCTTATAATATCGAGCACGAAAATGTCGTTAAGTAACTGCTGCAAGTTCTTTTTCTGCGATGCGTATGCTTCTCTTGCTCTTTTATCTCTTTCCGCTCTCTTGAAATAGTATTCACGGTAATCGGCTGTTTCTTGTTCAACAAATTCAATTTGTTTGAATGAACGCTCTGAAATCAAAACTATTTGTTCGCCCAAAGTGCCGAGCTGCATTGCTCTTTCCAAATCTCTCAAGGATATTACATTATTAACAAAATCTTCCGCAAATGAGAAGTATGAATCATCTGCACGGTAACCAATCATTACATCAATGTTATCGGTATTCGGCATAAATCGTGAGAGAATAAACTCTCTTGCACTGTTACCGACCGGAGAAGTGATATCAAACTTTCTGTTTTTGAGCAAAATTGCAAGCCAGTTAAGAATATTAAACTCGCCTTTTGTCAGGTGCATAACATTCAGACCCTCAAAATGCATAATGTATTTGTTTGAATATCCGTCATTCTTAACGGGACACGCCCACTCTTTTGCAAGTTCAATATTTTCGGTACAGTAAAAGCCCTGACCGTAATCATTGTATGTTTTACCTTTACCAAACTCCGGAACTTCAACAATCTGTTGCGAGCCGTGATATATAATTAAATCCTTTTTCATAAGACGCCCTCCAACTGATACTGTGGTATTACTTTATTTCTATTATAATACTACAGTATTAGTTTGTCAATAAACTCTTTCCTTGCTCAGAAAGTGAGCATCAAATATTTTTCTTACATACTTTCTGTGAATTTCAAAATCGAAAGGAGTTGAGAGAAATGCCTGTTGATGCTTTAGCAATTGTAGCAGGAAACCGATTGTTCAGCATTGAGCGTTGTCCCGATAATTCGGGTGTAAGATTTGTGTTGACCGAGCCGGGCGGTAAAAGAAAATGGAGTGCTGCAATAATAGATTGCGGTGACGAATTTGTGCTTGCAATGGGTTCGGAAGACGGCATAAGATTACGAACATTCACACCGTCAGCAATATTGCGTACTCAAAGCGGAAAAAATGCCCCTTTATCGGTTGATAAGCAAATTAATATTGAAACACCATACCGAACAATGATTGTCCGCAATCTGCACAGCGATGATTCGCCTGTAGCCGTTGTTGTCGGTTACATAGACAAAGACGATGGTATTGTTCGTTCCGTTGCTTTATGTCAAGCAAACTGCGGTTCGTTGATGTTCAGCCTTGCAAATTAGTTTGCCTTTCATTTTTGTTTTCATTTATATATCATGCGGTAAATCCCGGCGTCTTTGTGAGGTCGGGATTTGCCGGTTGTATGGAAGATTATGTTTGCAAAAAAGTGTATTTTGGACCGACTATGACTGCTTTAATAACTATATATTTATATACCTTTTATATTATGCTTCTTTGTCGCAAATAAAAAGAGCGAGCAGTTCGGTTCTGCTCGCCCCTTATACGGCTTAATTTGCTTCTTTATTGTCGTTAGTCTGTTTGATAGCTGTGAACAGGTTAAGTGTATTTGATATGTTCGGTTTTTAACAGGCATAATCAAATACATTTCGGTCGGTGTTCAGCTCTGTATAGGTCTGTATTGTTTGTCAAATTCAATTCCAGCTCCCCCTTTATTATAAAGGGAGCGAATTTGACAAACAAATTGACAAGCTTTTTCAAAAATTGAAAAGCTTCACAACATAGCAGGAAAAACTTTCTTGTTCAGAAAACAAGCATGAAACAAAAATCTTACATACTTTGTGTGAAACACTTCCCCATTTTAAAATCAACAAGTTAACAAAAATTATATCAAATTGCAATTGGTAATATATAAGCGAGGGTTTAACAGCCTTCGCTTTTCCTATATTATGAAGGTGACCGGTCTGACGGAATTTGGAATTGGGACACCACGCCCGCAGATAAATGTGTCAGCCACCCTTCATTATTCTGCGTTCGATT
>JAZNFD010000230.1:0-4356 GCA_045588975.1 Acutalibacteraceae bacterium
GCAATACAGGTGATACCGTTTGTGATATCGGGCTTATAGAACTGCCCCTCTGCCGCACCGTCTTTATAAGGAATAAACGAAACAGCAATAAGAGCAATAACCGTCCCGAGAAGAAGAAAAGTCGGGAACTTGTCCTCAACCTTTGTTCTGCTGTTGAATTCGATAGGTGCTTTCTCTTTTCTGAACATAAAGAGAATAATGAGTGCACTAACAACTGCACCTGCTTCAACTACCCAGAACATACCGATCTTTCCGTCATCAACAAAGAAATCGGAGAAGTCGAGGTTTGCCTGCTTGGCAAGAAGAATGGAGGTTGTGTCACCGACGAGCGTTGCCGCACCCTGAAGGTTTGACGAAACGGCAATACAGATAATTGAGGAAACGGGTGAAATGTTGAGCTTCTTACAGAAAGCAAGTGCAACGGGAGCAATCATAAGCACGGTTGCAACGTTATCAACAAAAGCGGAAACAATGCCTGCAAAAAGCGACATTGAAACAACCGCCCACTTGACATTTGGCATTTTTGAGATAAGAATATCAGACATAAGCTGGGGCATTTTGGATTCGATGAACAGATAAACCGTACCCATTGTGCCCGCAATCATCATAATTACGTTCCAGTCTATTTCACTGAAAGCCTGAGCAAGACCGTAGCTGTAGCTTGAATCTCCGAGCGCAAAAAAGCCTTCGCCGAAGATTGAAGGGTTAACGGCGGAAATTATTCCGAGAGCAATAAAAACCAATGCAGACGCAACGGTAACGTGCGGTCTGATTTTCTGAAATGCCATCATAAGAACATAAGTCAATGCAAATATGACAAGCGCTGTAATGGTAATGGGACTCATTTTTAACCTCCTTGAATTCAGGGCGCGTTTTGTCTGCATAAAAAAAACAGAATCTGCAAAAAACGCAGATTCTGCCGTTTAATCTCAGTTAAACCTCAGAGCAACTACCGCCCCTCGGAAAAGCTAAAATTACAATCCGAAACAAATAAAATGCAAGGCATTTTATGACAGACTCCACCACTTATTTTGGAATGTAACCGAATTATACTACTTTAAATCGCAAAAGTCAACTGTTTTTGCGGTGTTGTGACAAAACAGAATATTTGTAATATCAGAAAGCTTCAACAGCTGCTTTTTCCGCTGCAAGACCTTTCTTATAATTTTCAAGGAAAGCCTTGAATCCTGCAATATCTTCCGCATCGGGAGTAACTTCCGTTGAATCCTGACCTGCAAAAACCTTGTTTTCAAGATAAGCATCAAGAGTTTCACCGTCAGCCTTGCTTACCATATATTCAGCAAGAATCGCAACACCCCAAGGACCGCCCTCGCCTGCAGTTTTCATAACCGATACGGGAGCATTGAGAGCTGCACCCATTATCTTCTGACCTGCAACGGGTGCCTTGAAATAGCCGCCGTGGCCGAGAATTCTGTCAACCTTGACATCCTCATCCTCAAGAATTTCCATACCGATGCTGAGTGTAGCTGCAGCAGAGCAAAGCTGGACTCTTGAGAAGTTTTCAAGATTGAACTTGCTGTCGGGGCCTCTGAAGAACATAGGCTTACCGCTGTCAAGACCGGTGATAACCTCTCCCGAAAGATAGTTATATGCAACAAGACCGCCGCAATCCTTGTCGCCCGAAAGAGCGGATTCAAACATCTTGTCAAGCACCTTGTAAATGCTGATATCCATGCCGAGAGCCTTGCACATTGAAGTGAAAAGGCCTGCCCACGCATCGATTTCACCCGAGCAGTTGTTGCAATGCACCATAGCAACGGGCTTGCCTGCGGGGGTTGTTACCATATCTATTTCGGGATAAAGCTTCGAAAGAGCTTTTTCAAGAACAACCATAAGGAAGATTGATGTACCGGCGGAAACATTACCCGTTCTGACTGCAACTGAGTTTGTGGCAACCATGCCCGTGCCTGCGTCTCCCTCGGGAGGACAAAGCACAACACCTGCCTTGAATTCGCCTGTGGGGGCAAGAAGAAGTGCGCCTTCTTCGGCCAGCACACCTGCATTTTCACCTGCAACGAGCACCTTGGGAAGAATTCCTTCAATGTTCCAAGGGAAGTTTTTATCGGCAATCTTCTCATCAAACTGAGCAAGCATCTTCTTATCGTAGTCATTTGTGTTGCTGTCGATGGGGAACATACCCGATGCTTCGCCGACACCGATAACCTTGTTGCCCGTCAGTTTCCAATGTACATAAGCCGCAAGAGTCGCAATGAAGTCAACATCTTTGACGTGCTCTTCGCCGTTGAGAATTGCCTGATAAAGATGGGCAATGCTCCATCTCTGCGGAATATTGAAATCAAAAAGCGAGCTGAGTTCTTCTGCAGCCTTTGCGGTGATTGTGTTTCTCCATGTTCTGAACTGTGCAAGCTGATTGCCGTCTTTATCGAAAGCAAGGTAACCGTGCATCATACCGCTGATACCGAGCGCGCCGACTGTTGTAAGTTTAATGCCGTATTTTTCGGCAACATTCTTCTTGAGAGCGCCGAAAGCTCCTCTGAGACCTTCCCAGACCTGCTCAAGAGGATAAGTCCACACACCGTTATCATATGTATTTTCCCAGTCAAAGCTGCCCGATGCAAGAGGCTCATGATTCTTGCTTATCAGCACAGCCTTGATTCTTGTTGAACCGAATTCAATTCCGAGAGCGGTCTGACCCGCTTCGATTGCAAGCTTGATTTTTTCCATAAATATCACACTCCGTTTTTATTATCAACTTAAAAAATGCGAAATTTTCTATGTTATTATTGTAGCAAAACATACACATTCCGTCAAGTGAGCATTACTTTTTTATACAAATTTGTTCTGTTTGTGTTGCTTTTATTTATTTCTTTTGCTATAATTGTTTTTATATTGAATTTAGGAGGAAGACTATGAATCTGGTCGCACAAGTTAAAGACGGAATTTCAAAAGTTAAAACTTATTGGAAAACCCCGCCGCTCGGAAAGTATATGAATTTCAAAGAGATTGCTTCACTTTCAGGCGGAGGCATCGGTGTTAAATTTATCATCACCTGCATTTCCGCGGTATTGCTCTCTGCAACCAACGTTTTCGTAGGAAACACAATAGGCATTGAGCCGATGAATATGTATTTCATATATATTCTTGCGGTTATCATCAGCTTCCCGCTCACTATGTTCAGAGCATACATAATCGACAATGCCCGAAACAGAAAAGGCAAATACAGACCTTATATCCTCACTATGGGTCTGCCTACGGTTATTCTTGCAATCGGATATTTCTGGATGCCTTACGAAAAAATGGGCAGTCAGGCGATGAAATGCGCCGTTGTTCTTCTTTTCAACATCGGATTCCAGTTCTTCTATAATTTCCTTTACGATGCGTATGACAACTATATAGTTGTTCTTTCGCCCAACACTCAGGAAAGAGCTAACGTTTCTTCAATCAAATCGGTTACGGACTCTCTTGCTCCCACAATAACCAACGCAATTATCCCTCTTCTTGCCTCGTCCATCCTCGGCACAAACCAATTGAACGATATAAGAATATACAGATATATCTGGCCGCCCATACTTATTCTCGGTTTCCTTCTCAGCGTTATTGTTTATGTCAATACGGAAGAAAAAATCGTTCAGGCAAAAACGCACGTTGTTCAGATAAAGTTCCTCGATGCTCTCCGTGCAGTTGCAAAGAACAAATACTTCTGGGTTATTTCCCTTGCCGGCTGGCTTGGTTTCCTCGAAGGCGCTTACAGCAGCATTCTCAACTGGCTTTATTCATATCAGCATGCCTGCACAGGCGGCGAATATTCGCTCATTGTAACCATTTACGGCAACGCTTCACTCTGGGGCATGCTCCTCGCCCCTCTTTCAATCAAGAAATTGGGTAAAAAGAACACTCTTATTCTCACCAATTTCCTCAACATCTTATTTATCGCTCTTATTTATCCCGTTGTAAAACACGCCAACATTGAAATAATGATATGGCTTGTTATGATATGCCTTTGGTTCAATGCACTCGTCGGCTCATTTGCCCATATTCTTACACCCAGCCTTAACGGAGATATCCGTGACTATCAGCAGTATATCACAGGCGAAAGAATCGACGGCATGTTTGCCGCTGTTGGTCTTATAGGCAGCGTTATCACAATGATAACAAGCTCCGTTCTTCCCGCAATTTACGAAAAGGTCGGCTTCAACGAAACGAAGCTTGCCGAGCTTCTTCCCGAAATCATTGCCCAGGAAGGCGAACTTACCGACCCGACAAACGTATATAATGTTCTTTATCATAAAGAAACTTTTATAAGCATTTTTGGTGTTCTTATCGCAGTATCCGTTCTCGGGGCATTTATGAATGTTATTCCTTACTTCTTCTATG
>JAZNFD010000231.1:0-11762 GCA_045588975.1 Acutalibacteraceae bacterium
CCGATATTTTCAACAACATTCTCGGTTTCACGGATGCCCGCAGTGTCGGCAACGCGCATTATAATTTCACCGAGAACAATTTTTTCCTCAACAACGTCACGGGTTGTGCCCGCAATGTCGGTAACGATTGAACGCTCGAATCCCGAAAGAAGATTCATCAGCGTTGATTTGCCGACGTTTGGTCTGCCGACGATAACTGCATCGATTCCGTCGGTGACGGCTCGTCCGCAGTCGTAGCGGCGTATTATTTCTTTAAGAGAATTTTGTGCCGATTCAAATACGGGAAGCATATCTGCAGAGCTTGTATCTTCGATATCCTCATCGGGATAGTCAACCCAGGCAGCAAGAGATGCGCAGATTGCGATAATCGAATCCGCTACTCCCCTGATTTCACGGCTGAGGTTACCGTCAAGAGTGTTGAGTGCGGCGGCGGCGGCCTGCTTACCCGATGCGCCGATGAGCGACATAACACTTTCGGCGGCGGCAAGGTCGATTTTTCCGTTGAGGAAGGCACATTTTGTGAATTCGCCCGCTTCGGCGGGAGTTGCGCCGGCATCGAGTGCGGCACGAAGTACCTGCTTTGTCACAAACAGACCGCCGTGGCACGAAATTTCGGCAACGTCCTCGCCCGTGTAGCTTGCGGGTGCACGAAAAACGAGGCAGACCGCCTCGTCGATTTTTTCATTATTATAATAAACATCGCCGAAATGGGCGCGGTAGCCCTTGCTTTCGGCTACGGATTTTCCGCTGACGGGTCGGAATATCTTATCGGCAACTTCGAGCGCATTTTCGCCCGAAATACGTATTACGCCGATTCCGCCGGGTGCATTGGGAGTTGCGATGGCGGCAATAGTTCTGTTATCCATGGCTACCTCCTACTCGCAGATGAGCGGCACACGTTTGCCCGTGATGCGCATTGCGATTCGGTTGAATGCAAGCGATGAAGGTGCATCGGCATCGGGAGCTTTGCCCGTTACGGAGCTGAATCCGATGTTGATATCTCTGGGAATAACGCCGATAAGCTGAACGCCCGTTTCATCGATGCATTGGTCGATATTGAGAAGCTTGTGTTTGCAGGCGGGTTTGACTTCGAACATATTTATAACCAAACGGGTATCGTCAACTCCGAGTCTGCGAAGCTCGTCAAATGCTCTCGCACAGCTGCGTACGCAGATCTTATCTGCCGTTGAAACAACGATGGCACGGTCAGCGGCGCTTGCGGCGAGCTGCATTCCCCTGTCGATGCCTGCGGGGGCATCGAGAATTATGTAGTCATAGTCATCCGAAAAGGAACGGAAAAGCGCAGAAACGCTTTCGGGTGTGAAATCATCGTCGAAGCTTCTCGGTGCGGCAAGAAAATCAACCTTTCCGCTAATCACAGCCTGATCACGGGTGCATCTTTCGAGAAGAAGGTCACCCCAGTCAAAAACAACGTTTTCAGTCACTCCGAACATCAGGTCGAGCGAACGCAAGCCGATATCGCAATCAGCCGCAAGCACTTTTTTGCCTAGAGTGGCAAGAGCGTTTGATATTCCGTTTGTGAATGTTGACTTTCCCGAGCCGCCTTTACCCGAGGCAATGAGAATGATTTCTGCCATGTGTAGCTCCTTTCAGTCGCAATGCAAAATTCTTAATATATAAATCGGAGCGAAGCGACCCTTCCATTTTGCACTTTGCATTTATTAAGGAATAAGTGTATTTTCAGGCTGATAAAGCTCCAATGAGTCGTTCTGACCGTAATAGTAGTCAACGATTTCGGCAACAACGGGGGCAACGAATGCGCCCGAGGTCATACCTTCGCCGACAACGGCAACAGCGATTTCGGGATTCTCATAGGGAGCGAATGCAATAAGGAAACCGTTGTTGATTTTAACCGAAACGCCGTTAAGCTTACGGATTTCCTGAGAAGTACCCGTCTTTGCGGCAACCTTGACGGGAAGATGTGCAAAATATTTTGCGCAGTAGCCTGTTGTACCAACCTCAAGCATACCCTGCCTGACCGTATCGAGTGTTGCATCGGAAACGCCCGTGTTTGCAACAACCTCGGGTTTGGTTTCAAGGATTGTGCGCGAATAATCGTAGCTCTTGATACATTTCACGAAATGGGTTCTGTATCTGGTACCGCCGTTTGCAATGGTAGCGCAATAGTTTGCAAGCTGAATGGGTGAGAAAAGATTGCCTGCCTGACCGATTGCGGACTGAACGGTGTAACCCGGAAGCCATTTCTGATTGAGGGATGCGCGGTATTCGGGGCTGTCAAGCACGCCTGCGGCTTCGCCGAGCTCACAGCCTGTTTTTGAGCCGAGACCGAAAAGAGTACGGTACTCGTTCATCTTTTCGATTCCGAGCATCTTGCCGACTTCATAGAAAAAGGTGTTGCAGGATTCGTCGATTGCGTGAACAACGTCAACAAATCTGCTGTCGTGTGCCTGCTCGCATTTGAAGTGCTGACCGAGATAGGTGTATGAGCCGCTGCAGTAGAAGGTGTATTCGGTGTCGATAATCCCCTCTTCAAGGGCGGCAATGGCAACAGAGGGTTTCATGGTTGAACCCGTTGCATAGGTTGAGAGCAAGGCTCTGTTCCAAAGCGGCGAACCCGGTGCGCTGTTGAGCGCTTCAACGTTTTCGCTGTAGGTTGAAATATCATAGGTCGGGTAGGTTGAGGAAGCAAGAAGTGCGCCCGTCTTGCAGTTGATAACAACCGCCGCACCCGCATTTTCAACCATATTACCCTGCTTGCCCGCATAATCCCAGAGAGCCTGCTCAAGAGCACGGTTTGTTACTTCCTGCAGACCTGCGTTGATTGTCAGCACGATGGTGTTGCCGTGAATCGGGTCGGTTGTGACATCGGTTGAGCGGTTTCCGTCGCCGTCGGTGTAAATCGTGGCTTCACCGTCGATGCCTTTGAGATATTTTTCCATAGCGGATTCAATTCCGCTTTTTCCGATGTTATCGGTGATTTTGTAGCCTTCGCTCTTCTTTTCGCGGTATTCATCGGCATCAATTGCGCCGATTCTGCCGAGAATGTGGGGAGCAAGCATACCGTCGGCATATTTGCGCACGGGCACAACCTGAACGTCAACCCCCTTGAAATAGCTGCTGTTTTCCTTGATTTTAGAGACTATTTCGTCGGGTACGTCAATAGCAAAGGTATAGGGATTTCCGATGCGGAAGAATATTCTTTCCATCTCATAACGCACGGATGAAATTTTTCTTGCGTCCTGAGCTGAGTAATTTTCAAGTTTATAGCGGCTGACAAGCGCATCAAAGCAGTTTTGCGCGGTTGCGTAGTCGTTGAGACTGAGCATATCTCTGCTTTTCATCTGCTTGATTTCGTTTTCGCTGTCTGCCTTGAAAGCAATTTCGCCGTTTTCGTCAAAGACGAGGGGCAGATTATCCGTCCATTCGAGAGATTTGCTCTCGAAAAGCTGAATAAGTGAATGAATAATGGAGTTTCTTTGCTCATTTTCGCTTGATGCGGGGAAATATGCCGCATCAAAGATGAGAGAATAACCCTGATCGTTATAGACAAGCTCTTTGCCCTGCTCATCAACGATTTCGCCTCTTGCGGCGGAAATCGGAGCGGTGCTTGCCGAAACGGAAGAGCTGGCGGCATCATATTTTTCGCCGTCGATTATCTGGATTTTAACAAGGTCGAAGGCAAAAAAAACAAGGAAGGAAAGAAGCGCAATAACAGAAATAACGCGCCTTTTTGCGGTTATTTTAACGTGCATATTCTTTACCTCCTTTTTTAAAAATTTAATCAATCCTCCGTCACGGCTTATCGCCGTGCCACCTCATTTGAGAAAGGAAACTGCAATAACGGAAATTTATTCCTCGCTGAATTTTTTCTCCACAAAGCGTACGATTATAAAAATAAGCGGAACGAGAATGACTGTGTAAAAAATCGACGGCAGATAGTAACGCAAAAGCATATAAACTGCGCTGTCCATTCCGCCGAAAACGTAATGGAAAAGCCAATAGAATATGTTATAAATCAGGGTTGCGGCGGTTGAAAGGATGAACGCCGTCACAACGTTGTTACGCATAATGGTGTTGATAAGCGTGCCGCAGATAAAGCCGATTGCGGTCAGATAGAGCGCATTGAAGCTTGCGCCCGATGCGAAGATATCCCAGAGTGCGCCTGCGAAAAGACCGAGAAACATTCCGACGATATCACGCTCAAACATTGATATGCACACAACAAAGGGTATAAGCAACAAAGCCCTGACGCCGAAAATCTGCGGGAAGAATCCGTCAGTATTCTGAATAACGGAAACCGGCAGCAGAATCAGTGCAAGGCATATCCTGCGCAGTATCAACTTTTTGCGGTTGGATTCAAGTGTCATAGTTTTTTAATGCAAAGTGCAAAGTGCAAAGTGCAAAATTTCGGGCGGGTTTCACCCGCACCCATTATTATGAAATAACAAGGTTCACGAGCACAAAGTGCGAGGAGTTCTTATATATTCGGAGCGAAGTGACCCTTAATTTTACATTATGCATTTTGAATTTTGAATTTATTCAGTTTGTCCGTCAAAGGATGTGATGATGAAAACATCGGTGATGTCGTTGAATTCAATGCCGGGTTTGATGATTGCGCTTGCGGAGATATCTACCGAGCCGTCAACAACATCAACAATGTTGCCGATGATGAGGTCTCTCGGGAAAATTCCGCCGACACCCGATGTGCATACGATGCCGCCCGCCGTGACCGCTGTTGATGACGAAAGACCGGGCATATGGCAATGACCTTCCTGAGCAAGTGCAACTGTTGTTGTCACAAAGCCGAGGTCACGGGTACGCACTTCATATGCGCTGACATTGAGCTTGGGGTTGAGAATAGTGTTGACCGTGCATTGAGTCGGGGTTACGGAAGCTACAACGCCCACAAGATATTTGCCGTAGATAACGGGGTCGTTGACGCTGATATCGCTCAGCGAGCCTTTGTTGAGAGTGAATGTGCTGAGATTATCAGCGGCATCCCTGCCGATGATGGCGGCTTCGGCAAAAACATAGTCTGCGTGCTCTTCTTTTATTCCGAGGAATTCCTGATAGAGTGCATTTTTGTTGCGAAGCTGCTCAAGCTCAACAAGCTGCTCGGTTAGAGTGTCAATCTGTTTTTTGAGCGCATCAACTTCTTTTGAAAGGGTTGATGAGGATTTGAATGAAATCGGAAGCTTTGAGAATTCAGCCGCAACAGAGGACGAAAGCCTTGATACGGGCCCGAAAATAAAGCTTGTTACGCTCGTCAGAGGCGACGAACCGCTTCTTGAAACAACGGCAAAAACCGAGCCTGCAAGAAGTGCCGCGGTAACAACCGCAAATATTTTAAACGCAGTGCTTTTCAAAAAGCGGATCATCAAATATCACCTTAAATGTATTTTTTGTTGCCTGTGATGTTGAGAGTATCGTTCTCAAGGCAGATGCCCGTACCGTCTGCAACGCAGTCGAGAGGATTGGTTGCGATGTGAACGGGAATTTTGGTTTCTGAAGAAATAAGCTTGTCAAGACCTCTGAGAAGAGCGCCGCCGCCGGTGAGCATAATGCCGTGGTCGATGATGTCTGCGGCAAGCTCGGGAGGAGTCTTTTCAAGAGTGGATTTGACTGAATCAACAATCTGCGAAACGGGGTCTGCAAGTGCTTCGCGGATTTCTTCGCTTGTGATGTCAACATTCTTGGGGAGACCGTCCATAAGGTTTCTGCCCTTGATGTTGATTGTGCCTTCGCCCTCGTAGGGGTAAGCTGAGCCGATTTTGATTTTGATATCTTCAGCTGTTCTTTCACCGATAAGAAGGTTATATTTTTTCTTGATGTAAGAAATGATGGCCCCGTCGAAATTGTCGCCTGCAACTCTTGCGGAGTTAGCGGTAACAACGCCGCCGAGGGAAATAACGGCAACCTCTGCCGTGCCCCCGCCGATGTCAACAACCATGCTGCCGGTTGCTTCGCTGACGGGCAGACCTGCACCGATAGCCGCAGCCAAAGGCTCTTCGATAAGGCTTACGTATTTTGCGCCTGCGCTCTTGGCGGCGTCATAAACAGCCTTTCTTTCAACTTCGGTAACGCCCGAGGGAATGCAGATGAGAACTCTGATTCTTGAGAAGGGAGTTCTCTTTGTTGTTCTTTTGATGAATGCGGCGATCATTTCTGCCGTAATTTCAAAATCAGCAATAACGCCGTCCTTGAGAGGACGAACGGCAGTGATTGAACCGGGAGTTCTGCCGATCATTTCTTTAGCTTCCGAGCCGACTGCAACAACTCTGGGGGGATTGCTTTTCTGGTCAACGGCAACAACGGAAGGCTCGCGGATAATAATGCCCTTGCCCTTAACGAAAACGAGGGTGTTGGCAGTACCTAAATCTATACCGATATCTTGTGTAAAAAGCATTTTCTTGTCTCCTTAAAATAGTAATCAGCGAATGAAATCGATTGTGCCGAGGATGCTGAGAATTTCGGGAATGGTTGCCGAAACATCGGCATTTGAGTTATACATACAAGCGTAAACCTCGCTTGCGTGAGTGAAGAGGATGTAGCAAAGGTAAACCTGAGCGCCGTTTGCATCGGGAACGAATGCGGAGAAGAAGCTTGCGTCTTTATCGCCGACCTTAACGGTCTTTGTTTCGGTTACAACGTTTTCATAGTTTGAGGTTGCCATTGAGATAACGGATACACGTTCTTTTTCAACCTCAGAGAGAGTTTCATCCTTGATAACGGAGAGTGTGAGAGTGTCTGCACTGTTGTCTCTCTTGAGAACAAGGTTTTCAAAGCTTACGGTGTTTGACCAGCCGTTGGGAATCTGAATTGAATATTCGGGCATTTCGATTGTGTCGCCGATAACGAGAGCGTGCTCGAGAGCAACGGGATTGGTTTCGTATTCGCCGTTTTCGCCCTTGACGTTTTTGCCGTTTTCATCGGTAACGAGTACGATGAGGTTGCCTGCTTCGTCTCTCTTGATGCCGCCGTCAGCTTCTGTAACTGCAGCGATTTCCTTGCCGCCGAATTCGGTGACGAGAGTGCCGTCTTTGATTGAGGGTTTGCAGGCTGTAAAGCAAGTGAGGATGAGAACGAATGTGAGAATGAGTGCAAAATATTTTTTCATAAAGAATTTTCCTTTCGTAGATACGTTATCAGCCGTTGAGAGCCGCGAACGCCTTTTTGTTATTTTTATAAAGAGTCTTATAGACCTCATAGTTGCGGTCGTAAACTTCTTTATTTTTTTCGTTGGGGATAAAGGTTTTCTTTGCGGGGATGAGTCTTTTTGCGTGTGAAACGTCATCGATGACTCCGAGACCTACCGCCATAATAACCGCCGCACCGACAGCGCCTACGTTCTGAGGACTGTCAACGGTTTCAACGGTTCTGCCCGTAACGTCGGCAAGAATCTGGCAGGTAACATCGGAGAGGGCGCCGCCGCCGACAAAGCGGACAACGCTTGAAGTTCTGACCTTCTTATCCTGAGTTTCGAGGAACCAGCGCATATGCATACATACGCCCTCGAGAACGGAACGGATAAGCTCGGTTTTGCCTGTGTCGAGGCTCATATTGAAGAACATTCCCCTTGCGTTGGGGTCTTCAAACGGACAGCGGTTGCCGTGAAGCCAGGGAGTGAAGATAACTCCGCCGCTGCCTGCGGGGATTTCGTCAACGACCTTTGAAAGATAATCATAAAGGCTTGTGTAGACGGTTTCTGTGGACTGAACAACGTCGGTCTTTTCGAGGAAAATGCCGATTTCATCGAGTGCGAGGTGGTCTTTGACCCACTCAAGGCACTTGCCTGCGGTTTCAAGCTCTGCAAAGTAGTTGAAGCTTTCCTTCTGAGCGCCGATGATGGCGGCAATCATTGCGGCGGTGTCAACAACATTCTTTTCGCAGACTGTTGAAACCCAGCCCGATGTGCCGTTATAGATATGTGTTTCGCCAAGCTCAACGCTGCCTGCACCGACGCCGATGAGCGATGCATCGCCGCCGCCGCCGAAAACAGCCGTGCCGGGTGCAAGGCCAAGCTCTGCCGCCGCCTTTGCGGTCAGGCCGCCGACCTTATCGGTTGATTCAACGATTTCGGCAAGATGATCGGGATTGACGCCGAGAAGCTTGCAGATGGTTTTGCTCCATCCTTCGTGGCCCTTGCGGATGTCATAGAGGAGAGTTCCGAAAGCGGAGTCTCTTGTCATTGTAAAGCGGTCGGTCATACGGCTGATAAGATAATCCTTGACGTCGAGCCACTTATGTACTCTCCTGAAGTTTTCGGGTTCGTTTTCTTTGACCCAGTTATATTTCCAGACGGGGTCTTTAACGCTCAATGCAGCTGCGCCCGTGATGATGAGCGAAGGAATAAGCTTGAAAACATTTGCGCCCGCAACCTGAATTCCGTTTGCGATGCCTTCTTTAATCTGCTTTTTCGCACGCTGGTCCATATAGCTGAATGCTCTGTGAACGGGTTTGCCGTCTTTGTCAACAAGAACAAGACCCTGCATCTGCGAGCAGAAAGAAATACCTTCAACCTGCTCGGGTTTTATGTCGCATTTTTCAAACACGGTTTTTGTTGTTGAGCAGAGGGCAGCCCACCATTCGTCAGGGTCCTGCTCTGCGCCGCCGTCGGGCAGGATATAGAGCTTATAGCCTTCCATAGCCGCGCTGATGAGGTTGATTTCATCGCCGATTGAGAAAAGGCAGGTTTTGACGCCCGTTGTTCCTATATCGTAGGAAATAACATATTTTTTTGCCATGATTTCCCTCCTGAATGAAGATGCAAAGCATCAATTTAATTATATATTTCTTGAAATAAAAATAATTAACGGATTTTGAAGAAAAGGTAAATTTTTAAGTGCAAAGTGAAGGATAGACTCCGCCTATGTCCGATTTAAATGGGTGTGGACAACGCCCACCCGAAATTCTGCATTTTGCACTTTGCATTTTACATTCAAAAAAAGACTCCTCGAACATAACTATCCTATTATATCATTATTTATTATAATTACTTTGAATGCAAATTACAAGTACTATTTATAATTTTATTACATTAAATAATTGCAAATTCTCTTGCCAAAGCTTTAGCGGTGTGATATATTAAAGTTAAGCTATAAATAAGGAGGAATTCCAATGCCTAAAATTACATTTATGGGTGCGGGCAGCACCGTTTTCGTAAGAAACGTTATCGGTGACTGTATGTGCACTCCTGCTCTCCGTGATAGCACTATCGCTCTTTACGATATCGATGAAGAAAGACTTGAGGACAGCTTTATTATCCTCAGCGCCCTCAACAAAAACATCAACGAAGGCAGAGCAAAGATTGAAAAATACTGCGGCGTTGAAAACAGAAAGGACGCTCTCAGAGGAGCAACCTTTGTTGTTAACGCAATTCAGGTCGGTCTTTATGACCCCTGCACAATCATCGACTTTGAAGTGCCCAAAAAGTACGGTCTGCGCCAGACAATTGCCGACACTCTCGGTATCGGCGGTATCATGAGAGGTCTGAGAACAATCCCCGTGCTCAAGGATTTTGCCGATGATATGGAAGAAGTGTGCCCCGATGCATGGTTCCTCAACTACACAAATCCCATGGCAATCCTCACGGGTTATATGCAGAGATACACAAAAATCAAGACAATCGGTCTTTGCCACAGCGTTCAGAGTTGCTCAAAAGACCTTCTCAAGAGCCTTGGCATGGAAGATAAGCTTGAGGGCAGAAAAGAGCTTATCGCAGGTATCAACCATATGGGTTGGCTTCTTGAAATTCAGGATAAGGACGGCAACGACCTCTATCCCGAAATCCGCAAGAGAGCTGCAGAGAAGAATGCAAACGAAAAGCACAGCGATATGGTAAGATTCGAATATATCAAGAATTTCGGCTACTACTGCACCGAATCCAGCGAGCATAACTCAGAATATAACTGCTTCTACATCAAGTCGAAGTATCCCGAGCTTATCGAGAGATATAACATTCCTCTTGACGAATATCCCCGCCGCTGCGTCAATCAGATTGCGGGCTGGAAGGCAGAAAAAGAAAGAATTCTCGACAACGGTGAAATCACTCACGAGCGTTCGGGTGAATACGCATCCTATATCATGGAAGCACTCGTTACCGGCGGACCTTACAAAATCGGCGGCAACGTGCTGAATGCAGGTCTTATCGACAACCTTCCCGCGGATGCCTGCGTAGAAGTGCCCTGCCTTATCGACGGCAACGGAATTCATCCCTGCCACGTCGGCAAGCTTCCCGTTCAGCTTGCGGCAATGAATATGACCAACATCAACGCTCAGCTTCTCACAATCAACGCCGCTCTCACAAAGAAGAGAGAAGATATCTATATGGCTGCAATGCTTGAGCCCCACACCGCTGCCGAGCTTTCGATTGACGAAATCAAGGCTATGGTTGACGAGCTTATCGAAGCTCACGGCGAATATATGAAAGACTATCAGTAAGTGCAAAATGCAAAGTGCAGAATGCAAAGTTAAGGATAGGCTTCGCCTATGACCGAATGTATAATTAATCGGAGCGAATCGACCCTTCGTTCTGCATTCTGCGTTCTGAACTCTGCACTCAAAAATCGTTCTTTAATTTTGCATTCTGAATTCTGAAATTTTCATTAAAATAACCCGCTGTTCCGAAACGGAACGGCGGGCTAACTTTTTCAGTTGATTTTTGCGGGAGCGGTTCGGTGCTTTCTGTTCTTTTCGTGGGGCTTGGGTTCGATGTTGCCTGCCTTTGTGAGGGCAATTTTTGTGAGCATCGGGCCGACAAGCTCATAAACGAGAACGGAGAAAAGAACGATGTTTCTTATCATTTCGCCCACTTCGCCAAGCTCCATTGCGGTAACGGACATTCGGAGAGCAACGCCTGCCTGGGGAAGAAGGGTGATGCCGAGATATTTCGTTGTTTTTTCGTCGCATTTCATCAGCTTTGCGCTGCCGTATGTACCGACATACTTACCGATTGAACGGCTGATAATGTATGCCGCGCCGATGCCGACGATTGCGATATCCGCAAACACTTTCAGCTCAAGCTCTGCGCCGCTGAGAACGAAGAAAAGAGCGAACAGAGGAACGGTCCACTTATCTGTCTTTTCCATAATTTCAGCCGAGAAGTCGCAGACGTTGCAGAAGATTGTGCCGAGCATCATACACACGAGAAGTGCGGAGAATCCGACGTGAACACCGCCGATTTCGAATTTTATCATCGAAAGGGCAACGGTGAAGATAACGCAGGTGACGGAAAGGCACAGACGCTTGCTGTTGGAGCTGAAGAATCTCTCAAAAATTGAGAAAAGAACGCCCATAATTGCGCCGAGAGCGAGCGAACAGATGATTTCAATCAGCGGCTCGAGAATGATGGCTTTTACGTTGAATTCGCCGTGCTCAACAGCCTTTGCAACGCCGAATGAGATTGCAAAAATAACAAGACCGACGGCGTCGTCGATAGCAACGATGGGGAGAAGCAAATCGGTCAGCTTACCCTTTGCCTTGTACTGACGGACAACCATCAGAGTTGCGGCAGGTGCGGTAGCAGCGGCAATTGCACCGAGAATAACCGCCATTGAAAGGGGAAGCTTGTCGGGAATTATGAAGTGAAGTCCGATGAGTACGGCATCAACGAGAAGAGTTGCGACAAGAGCCTGAACAATACCTATGAACGTTGCCTTACCGCCGATTTTTTTGAGCTGTGAAAGCCTGAACTCATTACCGATTGCAAACGCGATAAAGCCGAGAGCAACCTGTGAGAAAAGCTCATACGATTTTACGCTTTCCATTGTTGTGAAGCCGAT
>JAZNFD010000232.1:0-2849 GCA_045588975.1 Acutalibacteraceae bacterium
AATATAATAAACCCGAAAAGCAAAGCGAACATCTGTTCGTGCTTTTTCGATAAATTTCGCACAAGGAGGTGAAACAATGAATATTTCGTATATGCTTACCACTAAAGATGTCGCATCAGAACTCGGTGTATCTTATTCTTATGCCAACAAAGTTGTAAAAGCTCTGAACGCAGAACTCGCAGAAAAAGGTTATATGGTTGTGACCGGCAAAGTAAGCCGTAAATTCTTTGAAGAAAGATTCTACGGTATGAACACAACAACAAATCAGCAGAAAGGAGAACAGTAATTGCCCCCTTACAAAGACAAAAACGGAAAATGGTACGCTTCATTCTATGCCACCGATTGGACAGGAAAACGAAGCAGAAAATTCAAACGAGGTTTTAACACAAAAAGAGAAGCTCAGGAGTATGAAAGAAAGTTTCTCTGCAGACAAACAGGAGATCTCGGAATGACCTTCGGAACCTTCGTGGATCTTTACAAAGAAGATTTGGAAGGCAGGTTAAAAGAACACACATGGGTTATGAAAAATCATCTTCTTGACAAAAAAATACTCCCGTATTTCAAAGACAAAAAGATGAACGAAATCAAAGTTTCAGATGTTATTGCATGGCAGAACACAATGATGGCTCACCGTGATGAAAACGGAGAACCCTATTCCCCTGTTTACTTGAAAACAATTCATAATCAGCTCAGCGCAGTTTTCAATCACGCTGTCAGATTTTATGATTTGAGCAGTAACCCCGCAGCAAAAGCAGGAAACATGGGCAAAGAAAAAGCAAAGGAAATGTTGTTCTGGACTAAGGAAGAATATCTTAAATTTTCCGAAGCCATTATGGACAACCCTACAGCTTTTTATGCTTTTGAAATTCTGTATTGGTGCGGATTGCGATTGGGTGAAATGCTTGCGCTGACCATTGAAGATTTCGATTTCGAAAAGCAGACCCTTCGAATTAACAAATCTTATCAGCGAATTAAAGGTCAGGATGTTATAACTGACCCCAAAACACTCAAGAGCAATCGGACAGTACAAATGCCGCAATTTCTCTGTGATGAGATTCAGGAATACATCAAAAGCATTTACGGTATCGGAGAAAAAGACCGATTGTTTCAAGTATCAAAAACTGCTCTTCATTACACAATGAGAAAAGGCGCAAAAGATGCAGGTGTTAAAAAAATCCGTATTCATGATTTAAGACACAGTCATGTTTCTCTTCTCATTGATATGGGATTCACGGCACTGGCAATCGCTGACCGAGTCGGACACGAAAGCATCGACATTACATACCGATATGCTCATCTGTTCCCGACAAAACAAAAAGAGATTGCCGAAAAATTAGATTTAGAAAGGATGTGAAAACAATGTCAGAAAAGAACTTAGACTACTACGGAAGATTCCGAAGTGTCAACGTTTCGTTCCGAGTTTCTCCCGAAGAAGGCAAGCTGTTAAACTCACTTGTAAAGATTTCGGGTATGACGAAACAGGATTATATCACCGAGGCTCTGCTGAGCAATCAAATTATAATCCAGCCTACCTCGAGAACATACAAAGCTATCAAAGATGAGCTTTCAGTTGTAATTTCTGAGCTGAAACGCATCGAGGCGGGTCAAAATGTTGATGTCGATTTACTTGATTTATTATCAAGAATTACATCTGCAATTGATACGCTTAAGGAGGCATAATATGTTCTCCGTAAACGAAAAAATGACTGTTCAGAATCCGTCTGCGCCAACAGACGGTGAACAGTCACCAAACTTAGATATCAACAGTATATCATCTAAAAGCTTGGAAATCAAGACCCAAGCCAAAAAAGAACGGCTGAGACTTTTAGGCAGTCAGCTCACTCAACAATCGAGCAAAAATTTTCTGCCGACTGTAAATCTCGAAGAACTGTTCGACGAGGTTTACCGTGATAAGCCTGCAATCGTTGAAAATCTTATTTATCCCGGAACGTATATCCTTGCCGGTGCACCGAAGGTCGGTAAATCCTTTTTAGTTGCACAGCTCGCCTATCATATTGCAACGGGACAGAAGCTCTGGGATTACGAAGTGAAGCAAAGCACCGTTCTTTATCTCGCTCTTGAAGATGACCACAGACGTTTGCAAAAAAGAATGTGCAGAATGTTCGGAGTTGACGGAACTGCAAATTTACACTTTGCTATCACTTCAAAAAAACTCGGCGAAGGGCTTGAGGATCAACTTGAAGAATTCATAAACAAATATCCCGATACTCGGATAATCATAATCGATACTCTGCAAAAAATCAGACAAGGCGGAAACGACACATACAGTTACGCCAACGATTATGAATGTGTGGGCAATCTTAAAAAATTCGCTGACCAAAAAGAGATTTGTTTGCTTATTGTTCATCATACAAGAAAGCAACAAGCATCAGATAAGTTCGATATGATATCGGGAACAACAGGCATTCTCGGCTGCGCTGACGGAGCTTTTATTCTTCAAAAAGAAAAGCGAACGGACAGCACAGCAACCCTCGATATTGTCGGCAGAGACCAATGCGATCAGAAACTTTATCTTGTAAGAAATCAAGAAAAACTTTTCTGGGATTTGGACCATGCCGAAACAGAATTATGGAAATCTCCGCCCGACCCGATTGTTCTGAAAATTTCGGAATTCATCACAAATGAAAATCCAAAATGGAGCGGAACGGCATCAGAGCTTGTTGAAATTTTAAAGCTCGATATTGCCACAAATATGCTCACAAAAAAGTTGAATATCGAAGCCGGAAATCTTGAAAATGATTTCGGAATCCGATATGAATACTCGCGAAAACACGACAGAAGAATTATCGAATTGAGTTTGATTTCTTCTGAAGTGTGACAGTTGTGAC
>JAZNFD010000233.1:0-4104 GCA_045588975.1 Acutalibacteraceae bacterium
ATTTCGGAGGGTTGTTGAATATGTACAAATTACAGGGTGAAAATTTGACTTGCAGAGCATGTGCCTGCGGTAGACTTTTACAAGTCAAAGTGCTATACTATAATTATATACAAGAAAAATGATTGTTAAATAAAGTCTACTTTTTTTAACAGGATGTGATTTAATGCAGGATGTTTTGTTTCTCGGTAACGGGATAAACAGAGCGTTTAACGGCGATTCGTGGAATAATCTTGTTGAGAAGATTTCCAAGGAATATGAATCAAGCCTGACCGCTGATGACGTTGAACACTTGCCGTTTCCGATGAAGGTTGTTGCTTTGTCAGGTGACAGAGTTGACAAGGCTATGCAATTTATATCGAAGGATATGAATTTTGTTAATTCTGACAGGCAGTCTGAATTGATAAGACGAATCTTTGATTTGCCGATTGAGAATATTATAACGGCGAATTACACTTTTGAACTTGAACAGATATCGGGAATCAAACCATCTCTTTACAGTTACAGAAAGATTCGCAAATTTACCAAAGGCTGTAAGGGCAAAGAAGATAAATTCGGTTTGTTCAGATATTATCAGCCTGAGAATTCCGATAAGAAGATATGGCATATTCACGGCGACATAACAGCTCCGTCAACGGTAATAATGGGCAATTATTATTACGGAAAGTTGCTCAGCGAAATTCAGACATATACATCAGGGTTTATCAAACGATATAAAACGTTAAAAAAACAAGGTTTGGAAATAACGGAACAAAGCTGGGTTGATTCGTTTCTGGCGAAGAACGTGCATATTCTCGGATTCGGGCTTGATTTAAATGAAGCTGATATCTGGTGGCTGATTTGCTGCAAAAAGCGAAACTTTCCTGATACGAAAATATATTTTTATGTTCCGAAGGATAAAAAACATCCGCTCGGCAAGGCAAAAGAGGCTTTGCTTCGGTCATATAACGTTGTTATCGTTGACGATATTCCTTTTGATGGGGAATATGAACGTTTTTATCATAAAGCAATAGAAAGAATAGAATCTAAAATTCAGAACGGAGGAAAAACAAATGAAAATGTTTAAGAAGATTCTTGCGACAGTTTTGTGTGTTATCATGGTGTTCGCTTCGGCGCCGCTTTCGGGATTGGTTGGGCTTGACTTGCCCGAATTCAATCTCTTTATACCCAAGGCTTCTGCGGCAACTTACAGCGGTACTTGCGGTGATAATCTTACATGGACTCTTGATACGGATACAGGTCGACTTATTATAAATGGTTCAGGTGAAATGTATGATTGGATATCGGGTTCATCCGTTCCGTGGTATTCATATCGGTCATATATCGAAACAGTAAGAATCAGTAACAGCGTAACAAGCATAGGCGAATATGCGTTCGACAACTGCTATGGTCTCACAAGCATAACAATTCCCGACAGCGTAACAAGCATAGGCGAATATGCGTTCTACAGCTGCTCTGGTCTCAAAGATGTTTATTATAACGGAAGCGGCAGGGACTGGGAGAAAATTGAAATTAGGAGTAATAATTCTCTATTAAGCAAAGCAACAAAACATTATACATATTATTATATTACTTGGATTACAGCCAGTGAAGCAATCGAGGAAAAGGTTAAGGTTGGTGATCGCATAATTCTGCCTGCCGAGCCTCAAAGAGAGGGATATGTATTTAAATGTTGGTCGCCTAAGGTTCCGGAAATAGTTCCTGAAAACGACTTGTTTTTTGAAGCAACGTGGAGATCGGCAGATGTCCCTGTCATAAGGTGGAACGTTGACGGAAAAATTACTGAAGAATATTATGATTGCGGTGACGAAATCACTGCTCCCACTCCTGAAAAAGACGGATATTTCTTCATCGGTTGGGATAAAGTTGTTCCCGATACAATGCCTGCAGAATCTCTTGAGTTTGTTGCTCAATGGAGCAAGGTTGAATATGAATTTGAGTTTGATGGTAATGGCATAATTATCACAGCGGCAAAGGACGCAAGCGGTGACATTGAAATACCTGCAATAATCAACGGCTATCCTGTAATTGCTATTGATGAATGTGCGTTTGCAGGTAGTGATATCACAAGCGTTACAATTTTCGAAGGTGTTGAGTCAATCGGTTTGTTTGCTTTTGCTTACTGTGATAAGCTTGAAACAGTAAACATCCCCTCAAGCGTAACCGAAATAGATTATGGTGCATTCTCGGGTTGCTCAAATATTGAAACAATCAATATTTCCGCTGATAACAACAACTTCGTAACAGATGAATACGGCGTTGTTTATACAGAGGGATTCATTGAACTTGTTTATGCTCCTGCAAAATCTGTGGGCGAAGCGTATGCTATGCGCTCAACTGCAACTTATATCTATCCGTTCGCATTCTCGGATTGCTCTGATTTTGCTCTCACAATTTCAGATAATCTTTCTGACGAGGATGCAGATGAATTCCTGCTTTATATTTCTGTAAATGAGTTTATTACAAACGACAGCTGCATTAATTTCAAAGCGGTTGACGGAGTGCTTTATAACAAGGCGGTAACAAAACTTTATAAATATCCGGTTGACAACAAGCGTGAATTCTATGCTCTTCCGAGCAGCGTAACAACAATTGCTGATGTAACTGCTTTTGTTTGCGTAGATACGGCATTTTATCTTTTTGTTGATGAAGACATTATTATGGCAGGTGTCGATGAGATTTTCAAAACACCTGAAAATCTTACTCTTCATATTGATTACGCAAGCGAATTTACAGTTGATCATTTTACTATGACACTTTTGGGCCCTGCTCACGTTTGTGTAGGTGATATCACAAAAGCGGATGCTGACGCACTTAACGAAAATGCAGAGGAAATCATTGCTGAGCAGGAAGAAATTTGGGATGAGATTGAGCCTGAACTCACTCCCGGCACAGATGAATATGATTTCATGAAGGCTTATGTTTTGGGTTATATTGATATGATAACCAACTATGTTGATTGCGAAAACAATCATACCCGCCTTCACAAATATGCGGCAGTTGTTGAAAAAGATGAAGGCAACTGCACAAACGATGGATGCACAAATTACAAGTGCGTATGTGGCTATGAGTTTACAGAAGCAATCACAGCACCCGGTCATAATTACGTTGCTGTTGTAACTGCTCCCACTTGCACAAAAGCAGGTTATACAACTTATACTTGCTCTGCTTGCGGCGATACATACGTTAATGATGAAGTTGTTAAACTCGGGCACAACTATGACACAGTTGTAACCGACCCCACTTGCACAAAAGCAGGCTACACAACTTATACTTGCTCTGCTTGCGGCGATTCATATGTTGATGATGAAGTGTCTGCAACAGGTCACTCACATGAATCTAAAGTAACCAAAGAGCCGACTTGCACAACAACCGGCATAAAAACATTTACCTGCCATTGCGGTGATAGCTATACAGAGATTATCAAGGCCAACGGTCACACCAAGGGAGAATGGGAATATATCGGCGGTAAGGAATATGCAAAGAACTGCACGGTGTGCGGAGATAAGCTTGAAAGCAAAATTGTTACTGTAAATATGATGATCAATGGTGAGAATGTGAACAAAACTCAGATTCTCAACAAGTCGACAGCAACAGTTGTCGCAACGGTTACAGATAATTTTACAAATAATCTTGTGTTTGCTTCATCTGATGACAGCATAGTTTCGATTGATGCAAACGGCAACATAATTGCAAATGATGTTGGCAAGGCAACCGTTACCGTTACAATCAGCGGCACTGCAATTTCCGATAGCATTGAGGTTGAAGTTTTGCCTCGCGATTTTACTATCACTTGGAATGTAAACGGTAAGGTGACAAAGCAAACAATTAAGGAATATGCATCTATTACTCCGAACATTGATACAAAACGTCCCGGATACAAGTTTGTAGGATGGGATTCTGAAGTTCCTTCTACCATGCCTGCCAAAAACCTTTCATTTACTGCAAAATTCGAACTCTCGTTCAAGATGTCAATCCGCAAACCTTCGACCACAACCATCAGCTACGGCGATAGCATTATTCTCCACGCAGATATGAACGAAGCCCTTCCGAGCGGCTGGACAGTCAAGTGGACGGCGGACAACGGCAACTTCTCTTATTCGGCTA
>JAZNFD010000234.1:0-20668 GCA_045588975.1 Acutalibacteraceae bacterium
GTCAGACCGATAACGGCAAGGTATATCTTGCCGAGGGTCACATTTCGGAATTTCAGTCCGTGCTGAATGAAAAATCGGTCAAGGCAACAGCCGATAAGCTCAATTTGATTTACGATAAATATATCAAGGGCAAAAACGCAAAGGTTTACTGCTCCGTTGTGCCCGATAAGAACTATTATCTTGCCGAAAAGAACGGATATCCCTCGCTCGATTACGCGAAAATGATTGATATATTTACTTCCGAAATCAAGAACATGGAGTATATCGACATTTTCGACTGCCTGACGGTTGATGATTATTACAAAACAGATTCTCATTGGAAGCAGGAAAATCTGAGCGCGGTTGTTGACAGATTAAGCAAAAAAATGGGTTTTGCCGCAAAACCTTTTGATGAATACAAAGCGGAAAAGATAACCGATTTTGAGGGCGTTTATGCTCCGAGGCTTGCAATCGGAAAAATGAGCGATGAAATTGTTGCGCTTTCGTCCGATGTTACCGATTCCGCAAAGGTTTTCAATCTTGAAACAAACCAAACAATGCAGGGCGTTTACGACAAAGCGAAGCTTGGCGGCTATGATAAGTACGAATATTATCTTTCGGGCGCCGCAGCTTTTCTGACGGTTGAAAATCCTCTTGCAAAAGAGAAAAAAGAGCTTGTTGTTTTCCGCGATTCTTTCGGATCTTCGCTCGTGCCTCTTATGCTTGAGGGCTACAGCAAAATCACCGTTGTTGATATCCGTTACATTTCTCCGCAGATTCTCGGAGAGTATGTTGATTTCACGGATTGCGACGTGCTTTTTATCTACAACACTCTGATACTCAACCAGAGCAATATTCTCAAATAAAACAGACTGAAACGGATTGCGGAATTTTGTTTCTGCATTCCGTTTTTTGCTTTTTACAGGTTGACAATTTCCATTAATATGGTATACTTAATAGAGTAACTAATGAAAGGGTCAGACGATGGATTTTACCGTTAAAAACTGTAAAATAAACGGACAGGGCAATCCTGTTGATATAAGTGTTTCAGGCGGCGTCATTGGCGGTGCCTACGATACCGTTTTTGAATTTGATAATTGTGCTGTTTTTCCCGGCTTTGTTGATGTTCATGTTCATCTCAGAGAGCCGGGATTTTCTTATAAAGAAACGATAAAAAGCGGTTCATCCGCATGTGCGAAAGGCGGTTACACAACCGTCTGCTCAATGCCGAATCTCAACCCCGTGCCCGACAGCAAAGAGCATCTCGCGGAGCAGCTTGAGCTGATAAAGAAGGATGCGGTTATCAATGTTGTGCCTTACGGTGCAATAACCGTCGGTCAGAACGGCGGGGAGCTTTCCGATATGGATGCAATGGCAGATTCCGTCTGCGCATTTTCAGATGACGGCAAGGGTGTGCAGAGCGATGAAATGATGAGAGCTGCAATGCTTAAAGCGAAATCGCTCGGTAAAATGATTGTTGCTCACTGCGAGGATAACAGTCTGCTCAACGGCGGATATATCCACGACGGCAAATACGCCAAAGAGCACAGCCACAGAGGTATATGCTCCGAAAGCGAGTGGAAACCGATCGAGCGTGACCTGAAGCTTGCGGCGGAAACGGGATGTGCATATCACGTGTGCCACATTTCAACCAAAGAGAGTGTTGACCTTATCAGAAAAGCCAAGGCACGCGGTGTTGACGTAACGTGCGAAACTGCGCCGCATTATCTTATCCTCAGCGACAAGGATATGCAGGAGCACGGCAGATTCAAGATGAATCCGCCTCTGCGTGACGAGAGCGACAGACTCGCTTTGATTGAGGGCATCTGCGACGGCACGATTGATATGATTGCAACCGACCACGCACCGCATTCAGCGGAAGAAAAGGGCAGGGGTCTTGAAAAGAGCGCGATGGGTATTGTCGGCATCGAAACCGCATTTCCCTTGCTTTATACTTATCTTGTCAAAACAAACATCATCACTCTTGATAAGCTGATTGAGCTTATGAGCATAAATCCCGCAAAGCGCTTCGGCTTTGATTGCGGACTTGATGACGGCAAACCCGCAAACTTCACCGTGTTTGACCTTGACAAGGAATACGAAATCAATCCCGAAGAATTTCTTTCGATGGGAAGAGCTACTCCGTTTGAAGGATATAAAGTGTTCGGCGAATGCCTTATGACAGTCTGCAACGGAAAGATTGCATATAAAAAAGGAGAAGAAAAATGAACAGAGGAATTTATAAAATCATCTCCAACAAACCTTTGACCAAGGATATTTACGAAATGAAGCTTGAGGGTGAAACCTCGCATATCACCGCCCCCGGTCAGTTCATCAACATTCAACTTGACGGCTTTTATCTTCGCAGACCCATTTCAATCTGTGATTATGATGAGAATACAATAACCATTATCTATAAAGTTGTAGGCCACGGTACAGAGGCTATGGCAAAGCTCAGCGAAGGTGAAAATCTTGACATCCTCTGCGGACTCGGCAACGGCTTCGACACTGCAAAATGCGGTCAGAAGACTGTGCTTATCGGCGGCGGTGTCGGTGTGCCCCCGATGTATAATCTCTGCAAAAAGCTTATCGCAGAGGGCAAGGAAGTTTCGGTTATTCTCGGTTTCAACACAAAAGATGAAATTTTCTATGAAGATGAATTCAAGGCACTCGGCGCAAAGGTTTATGTTTCAACCGTTGACGGCTCGTTCGGCACAAAGGGATTTGTAACCGATATCCTCAAAGATCTTGACTATGACTATTTCTGCACCTGCGGCCCTATGCCGATGTTCAGAGCGATTGAAAAAATTGCCGCAACAAGCGGTCAGTACAGCTTTGAGGAGCGCATGGGATGCGGCTTCGGCGCCTGCATGGGTTGCTCGTGCAAAACAAAATACGGCTACAAGAGAATCTGCAGGGACGGCCCCGTGCTTGAAAGGGAGGAGATAATATGGTAAATACAAAGGTCAATCTTTGCGGAATCGAAATGGACAACCCGATAATTCCCGCTTCGGGCACATTCGGTTTCGGCTATGAATTCGCAGAGCTTTACGATATCAACTGCCTCGGAACATTCTCATTCAAAGGCACAACCAAAGATCCCCGATTCGGCAACCCCACTCCGAGAATCGCAGAGTGCGACAGCGGAATGATCAATGCCGTCGGACTTCAGAATCCCGGTGTTGAAAAGGTTATCAGTGAAGAACTTCCGAAGCTTGCAAAGTGCTTTTCAAAACCCGTTATGGCTAATATCAGCGGATTTTCGCTTGATGAATATGCATACACCTGCGAAAAGATCGATAAGGAAGAGCAGGTCGGCTGGCTCGAAGTCAACATCAGCTGCCCCAACGTCCACGGCGGCGGAATGAGCTTCGGCACATCGCCCGAAGCTGCGGCAGAGGTAACAAAGGCGGTTAAAGCGGTAACAACAAAACCCGTTATCATCAAGCTTTCACCCAATGTTACCGATATCGTTGCAATCGCAAAAGCTTGCGAAGAAGCGGGCGCTGACGGCATCAGCCTTATCAACACTCTTCTCGGCATGAGAATAGACCACAAAACGGGCAAACCCGTTATCGCCAACAAAATGGGCGGTTTCTCGGGTGCGGCAATAAAGCCCGTCGGAATCAGAATGGTTTATCAGGTAAGCTCGGCAGTCAAAATCCCCGTCGTCGGTATGGGCGGCGTTTCAACTGCAGAGGATGTTATCGAATATATGATGGCAGGTGCAACGGCTGTTGAAGTCGGTGCGGCAAACCTTGTCAATCCCTATGTCTGCAAGGAAATCATCGATGACCTTCCCGCAGTCATGGCTAAATACGGTATTAAAAATTTAAATGATATAAAAGGAAGTGCACACAATGGGTAAAGACGTAATCGTAGCCTGCGATTTCAGCAGCAAGCAGGCAGTAATGGATTTCCTTGACAAGTTCACCGAGGAAAAGCCTTATGTTAAAATCGGTATGGAGCTTTTCTATGCCGAAGGTCCTTCAATCGTTAAAGAAATCAAAGAGAGAGGCCATAAGATTTTCCTTGACCTCAAGCTTTGCGATATTCCCAACACAGTCAAGAAAGCTATGAGCGTGCTCAGCGGCCTTGATGTTGACATGACCAATCTTCACGCAAGCGGCACAATCGAAATGATGCAGGCAGCCATCGAAGGCCTCACAAAGCCTGACGGCACACGCCCTCTTCTCATTGCCGTTACTCAGCTCACTTCAACAAGTGAAGAGAGAATGAGAGAGCAGCTTCTCATCGACAAGCCTCTCGACGAGGTTGTTATGCACTATGCTTCAAATGCCGAAAAGGCAGGCCTTGACGGCGTTGTCTGCTCACCCCTTGAAGCAGGCAAGGTTCACGACAGATGCGGCGCAAAGTTCCTCACCGTTACTCCCGGTGTCCGTTTTGCAGACGGCGATATCGGCGATCAGGTGAGAGTAACAACTCCCGAAAAGGCAAAGGAGCTCGGCTCGGATTATATCGTTGTCGGCAGACCCATCACAGCTGCGGAGGATCCCGTTGCGGCTTACAGAAGATGCGTTGCCGAATTCGTCGGTTAATCTATTGATTCGTTAATAATTCTCAGGAGGTAATATATTATGCAGAAACTCATCGCAAAAGATTTGCTTTCAATCGGTGCTGTTTTCCTTCGCCCCGAAGAACCCTTCACTTGGGCAAGCGGCATCAAAAGCCCCATTTACTGTGACAACAGACTCACTCTGACTGCTCCCGCAGTGCGTACGGACGTTGAAAAGGGTCTTGCAGCAATCGTAAAGGAATATTATCCCGAAGCAGAAGTGCTTATGGGTACTTCAACCGCAGGTATTGCTCACGCAGCCATCACAGCTCATATGCTTGATATGCCTATGGGTTATGTCCGCTCGGGTGCAAAGGACCACGGCAGAGGAAACCAGATCGAAGGTAAACTCGAAAAGGGTCAGAAGGTTGTTGATATCGAGTATCTTATCTCAACAGGCGGCAGCGTTATCGAAGTTGTTGAAGCTCTCCGTGATGCAGGCGCAGAAGTTCTCGGTATCGCAAGCATCTTCACCTATGGTATGAAGAAAGGTCTTGACAGACTTGCAGCCGCTGACGTTAAGAATGTCAGCCTCACAAACCTTGATGTAATAGCAGAGGTTGCGGCAGAAATCGGCTATATCAAGCCCGAAGATGTTGCCCGTCTTATTGCTTTCAGAAACAACCCCTCCGATGAAAGCTGGATAGGGGGAGCAAAATGAGAAGTCTTATAGACATTCTTTCGCTCACAACCGATGAAATCGACGAGCTTATTGCCGTTGCAGAGGATATAATTGCTCATCCCGAAGAATACAGAGAAAAGTGCAGATATAAAAAGCTAGCAACTCTTTTCTTCGAACCTTCAACCAGAACACGCCTCAGCTTTGAGGCGGCTATGTATGAGCTCGGCGGCTCCGTCCTCGGATTCTCGGAGGCAAATTCATCCTCCGCGGCAAAGGGCGAGAGCGTTGCGGATACCGCAAGAACGGTAAGCTGTTATGCCGATATCATTGCGATGCGTCATCCCAAAGAGGGCGCACCTCTTGTTGCTTCAATGGCGGCAAGTGTTCCTATTATCAATGCGGGTGACGGCGGCCACAATCATCCCACCCAGACTCTTACCGACCTTCTCACAATCAAGCGTGAAAAGGGCAGACTCAACAATCTGACTGTCGGTTTCTGCGGCGATCTCAAATTCGGCAGAACCGTTCATTCGCTTATCGAAGCTCTTTCGAGATATACGGGAATAGAATTCATTCTTATTTCACCCGAAGAACTCAAGCTTCCGAGCTATCTCAAAAAAGATCTTCTTGATGTCAAGGGTATCAAATATTCCGAAACAACCGACCTCGAAGGCGTGATGCCCGAGCTTGACATTCTTTATATGACCCGTGTTCAGCGTGAACGCTTCTTCAATGAAGAGGATTACTTAAGACTTAAGGACAGCTACATTCTCACTCCCAAAAAGCTTGAGAATGCAAAGGATGACCTTGCAATTCTTCATCCGCTGCCCAGAGTCAATGAAATCCACACTTCCGTTGACGCAGACCCCAGAGCCTGCTATTTCAGACAGGTGCTTAACGGCAAGTTTATCCGTATGGCGCTTATCCTTAAACTTCTGGAGGTGGAATAAATGCATATTGATTCAATAAAAAACGGCGTTGTTATTGACCACATCCAAGCAGGCAAGAGCATGGAAGTTTATTATCACCTCGAGCTTGACAAGCTTGACTGCACCGTTGCGATAATAAAGAACGTCAGCAGCAAAAAAATGGGTCATAAAGATATCATCAAAATCGACTCGGAAATGGAAGTTGACCTTGATGTGCTTGGCTATATCGACCCCGATATCACTGTTAACATCATCAAAAATGAAGTTCTTTGCGAAAAGAAAAAGCTTACTCTTCCGTCGCAGATAAAGGATGTTATCAAGTGCAAGAATCCCCGTTGCATAACAACAACGGAGCAGGATTTGCCTCATATCTTCAAGCTTACCGATGCGGCAACAAAAACTTATCGCTGCATCTATTGCGAAACGAAGGCAAAAACAGAATAAAAGAAAGCGGATTACAAAGGTGAATTCTTTGTGATCCGCTTTTTGTTTTTATTTAATTATCACCATCTGTTTTCAACGTATTCGCAGAAAGCGTACATATCCTTGATTTCAAGCTTTGTGCCGTCATCAAGAGTAACGTCGCCGCTCCACAGACCGTGAACCTGATGGGTGTGCATTCTGCCGATTTTGAGGTCGAGGTCGGTGTGATAATCATAGAAGGGTTTCATTGTGAGATTGAATCTGCCGTCCTCGGAAATAAACTTCCACGGCTCCATATATTTATCGGGCTTCGGGAAGGTTTCAACGTCAACTGCGCCGAATTTGTGAGCTTTTCCGTCGTAGAAAAGGCAGGTTTCGGTTGCATTTGATTCGTTACCGATTGCCCAGGTTATTTCGAAGCCGAAAAGATGCTGATTTCCGTCGGGACCGGTCACATATGATGAGCCTGCGCCCCAGTACCATACCATCTTATGAACGGTGTTTGTTCTGCCCCAGTCGAGGGTGCAGAAGGTGTCTGCCTTTGAGAAAACATATGTGTCATTGCCGACCTTGAACGTGCCTTCGCAGGGCATACACATCTGCTTCGTTGTCATAAAATATTTTTTGTCGCTTTCGTCAAAGGGGAGAACGGTTGTTATGTTTTCAAGGCCGGGCATAATATCCATTGTGAAATCGCATTCAACGGGAGTGCCTTTGAAATCCATTTTATACCAGAGTCTTCTGGAGTTTTCTTTGGTGTCAAAATCAAATTCGGCTTTGCCGACCTTATCCTTATATCTGTTGGGGACGTCGCCCTTTGCGGGAGGAACGTGCTTGTTTGTGCCGAGGAAATACTGAACGGTGTCAACAATGGTTTCGCCCTTTTCGATGTCAACAATCTTTGCACCGACGAAACCGCCGATATGGATATTGGCAAAGTTGATCTGAACCATAAGCTTGCCGTTGCAGACCTGATAAAAATCCCATTCCTTGCGGCTCATAATACCCGACTTGACATAATCTCTGTTATATTCGAAAACATTGCGTCTTGCCCAGCCCTTTGCGAGCAGAGTGCCGTCGGGAGCGAGAAGGGGAGTGCTTTCAGTGTATTCCGTCTGTTTTGACTTCTCTTTCCATTTATTGAACGGGACGTACGTTCTTTCAGTTTCGTTAATCATTTCATACCCTCCATATATATTTGTTTGAATTATATTATAATACTATTTTATAGATAATGCAACAATATTGAGCCAAAGTTTTGTTTTTAATGGTGAAAATAACACATAATAGGGGTAACAAATGAATAAGATTTATTGAATAATAACTGTTGACAACGGATTTCCGATTTGATATAATGCAGTTTGAAGACCCGTCTTTTTTGGAAAGTCTGCAAGAGAGAGCGCATCATGGGCTGAAAGTGCGCTTCAGATGAGTAGTAAGCACGGCAACACTTCAACGGTTCCCCACAATCAGATAAAAAAGCGGATATTACTTCGGTTAATATCAATACGGGTGGCACCGCGGGTATAATAACTCGTCCCGGGAATTTCAGTTATGGAATTCCCGGGATTTTTGTTTTAATGAAGATAAACCACCTAATGGAGGTATGATAAAATGTACAGAACTCATCGATGCAACGAAATCAGAGAGAGCCACATCGGACAGAGAGTTGAACTTGCAGGCTGGGTCGACGTTATACGTGACCACGGCGGCGTTCTTTTCGTTGACCTTCGTGACGAAACAGGCATCACTCAGGTTGTTGTTCACGACGAAAATCTTGTCAAGGGCATCAGCAAGGAAACTGTTATATCGGTTTCGGGTGTTGTCACAAAGCGTGACGAAAGCACCGTTAACCCCAAGATTGAAACAGGTCTTGTTGAACTTGTCTGCGACAAACTCGACGTTCTCGGCGTATGCAGCAGAGACCTTCCCTTTGAGGTCGGCTCAAACGATACGGGCGAAAACATCCGCCTCAAGCACAGATTCCTTGATCTGAGAAATCCCGCTCTTCATAATAATATTATTCTTCGTTCGAGAGTTATCGGTCACATGAGAAAGCTCATGGAGGAGAGAGGCTTCCTTGATATCCAGACTCCCATTCTCACCGCATCTTCACCCGAAGGCGCACGAGATTTCCTTGTTCCCAGCCGTAAGCATCCGGGCAAGTTCTATGCGCTTCCTCAGGCACCCCAGCAGTTCAAACAGCTTCTTATGGTGTCGGGATTCGATAAGTATTATCAGATTGCACCCTGCTTCAGAGATGAGGATGCACGTGCAGACCGTTCGCCCGGCGAATTCTATCAGCTTGACTTCGAAATGGCGTTTTCAACTCAGGAAGAAGTTCTTGAAGTCTGCGAAAGCGTTGTAAGCAATATTTTCAAGACCTTCTCGGATAAAAAGGTAACCGAATCGCCCTTCAGACGCATTCCCTATGCGGAAGCAATGGCGAAATACGGCTCGGATAAACCCGACCTGCGCAACCCCCTCATCATCTGCGACCTTACCGATATGTTCAGGAGAGTTCAGTTCAAGCCCTTTATGAACAAATTCGTCAGAGCAATCGTTGCACCCTGCAAGAACGAAAGATGGTTTTTCGATAAGTCACTTGCATTTGCAACAAAGCAGGCTAAGATGGCGGGCCTTGCTCACATCACTCTTCTCGATGCCGAAAACTACGGCTTCAAGGATGACCCTATCAGCAAGGTTATGACCGAGGAAGAGAAAAGAGAAATCGTTGAGCTTACAGGTGTTAAGGAAGGCGAAACAATCTTCTTCATCTGCGACAATATTTCGGATGTTGCCGATAAGAATGCGGGCGTTATCCGCACATGGCTCGGTAATGAGCTTGAGCTTATCAAGAATAACTCATTCGAATTCTGCTTCGTTGTTGACTTCCCGATGTATGAGCGCGACGAAACAACAGATAAAATCATCTTCACTCACAATCCGTTCTCGATGCCTCAGGGCGGACTTGACGCACTCGAGAATATGGACCCCTGCGAGATTCTTGCTTATCAGTATGACCTTGTTTGTAACGGCATTGAGCTTGCTTCGGGTGCGGTAAGAAACCACAGCCCCGAAATTATGCGCAAGGCTTTCGAAATTGCAGGCTACAGCGAGGACGAAGTTGAAAGAAGATTCAGCGCACTTTATAACGCATTCCAGTTCGGCGCACCTCCCCATGCAGGCATGGCACCCGGTGTTGACAGAATCGTTATGCTTCTTGCAGACACCGAAACAATCAGAGATGTTATTGCGTTCCCGCTTGACGGTACCGCTCAGGATCAGATGCTCGGCGCACCCGGCGAAGTTACCGAGCTTCAGCTCTTCGAAGCAAACGTCAGCATCAGAGGCAAGGGCGGCTCGGTTGAGGTTTCGGGCAGTGAAAGCGACAGCTCGGCTTTTGCGGAAACAGTCAAATCCGCAAAGGGCGGCACAATGACCAAGGAAGGCTGGCTCAAGGAGCTTGAAAGCGTCAACGAACTCAGCTTCAGCGCTGACGAAAAGAAGAAAATGCAGAAGATTCTCGATATGATGGGCAAAAAGGAATCTGAGCTTGAAAAGACAGATACATCTGACGTTGAGGCAATGGTTTATGTTATGCCGATGACCAATGTTCTCAGAAACGACGGCAGAAATCAGCCGTTTGCCCGCAAAGATCTGCTTGAAGGTGCTCCCCAGAGCACCGAGGACAGCTGGCAGGTTCCCAGACTCGTGAAGTGAGGTGCAGATAAATGATTTATATTAACAAGATTAATGCGGCGGGCAAAATCGCCGTAGACGATACAATTCTTGTAAAAGGCGTTCCCGCAACAGCAGGCTCAAAGATGCTTGAGAATTTCAAGCCTCTTTTCAGCGCCGAAGCTGTTGAAAGACTCGAAAAGGCAGGCTATGAAATTGCAGGCAAAACAAACGTCGGTGAATTCGGTCTTGACCTTCTCGGCGAAACCTCGTATTTTGAACCCGAAACCGAAAACGGCAATCTTGTCGGCGCGGCGGCTTCTCTTGTTGCATCGGGCGAGGTCAAAGCGGCTCTTAACGTTGACCTCAACGGCGCACCCAGACGTGCAGCTGCTGTTTCGGGCGTTGATTTCATAAAGCCCACCTACGGCACGGTTTCACGTTACGGCATTATTGCTTGCGCCTGCTCGGGTGAGCAGATCGGTGTTACCGCTGCAAACGCAGACGATGCAAAGGAAATCCTTTCCGTTATCGCAGGTCACGACAGCAAGGACGGCACAAGCCTTCCCGCTGAAAAGTATGAATATTCAACAAGTGAAGATGTTGCATCAATGAAAATCTGCATTGTAAAAGAGCTTTATGATGTCGCAAGCGCAGAGGTTAAGGCAAACATCAATGCTTATGCGGAAAGCCTTAAGAAAATCGGTGCGGCGGTCGATACCGTTTCGCTCGACATCGCTTCTCAGGCACAGACAGCATGGCAGATTCTCATGGCGGCAGAAACAACCAACAATCTTTCGAGATTCGACGGCGTAAAGTACGGCTACAGAACTCCCGAATATAAAAATATTGACGAGCTTTACGTCAAGAGCCGTTCCGAGTCGATGGGATTCCTCGCAAAGGCAACCATCATCTACGGCTCGGATGTGCTTGCAAAGGCAAAATACGAAAAGTGCTACGATAAATCTCTCCGTATGCGCCGTATCGTGTGTGAAAAAGCAAGGGAAGTGCTTGCGAAATATGACGCAATCCTCACCCCTGCCTGCTCACAGATGAGCTACAAGCCTTATGATACTGCGGATGCATTCGAGAAGGTTTATGAAGAGAGCCTTTTCACCGCAATACCCTCAATCACAGGTATGCCCGCAATGGTAACAAAGGGTGTTCAGCTTATTGCGGATTCATATAAAGAAAGCGTGCTTCTGAGCATCGCAAAGAGCGTGGAGGTGTAAATAATGAAATACGAACTTGTTATAGGTTTGGAAACTCACGTTGAACTTTCCACCGATTCAAAGCTTTTCTGCTCCTGCGGCGGTCATTCAAGCCCCAAGGAGCCTAACGACTGCGTATGCCCTGCCTGCAGCGGTATGCCCGGTATGCTTCCCGTAACCAATAAGCACGCAATCGAGCTTGCGGTCAAAGCAGGTTTTATGCTCAACTGCAAGATTAACCAGTACACAACTTTCGACAAGAAGAGCTATTATTATCCCGACCTTCCCTGCGCTTACCAGATCACACAGTGGTTCCATCCCATCTGCGTTGACGGAAGCGTTCAGATCGGCGAAAGAACAATCGGCATCAAGCAGATTCACGTTGAAGAAGATGCAGGTAAGCTCGTTCATGACGAAGCAACAAACACCTCGTTTGTAGACTATAACCGCACAAGCGTGCCTCTTATCGAAATCGTAAGCAGACCCGATTTCCGTTCATCGGATGAGGTTATTGCATATCTCAAGAAGCTCAAATCAAGCCTTCAGTTTGCGGGAATTTCCGAGTGCGAAGAGGGTGCGATGAGATGCGACGTTAATATTTCGGTTCGTCCCGAAGGTTCAAACGAACTCGGTGTGCGTTCGGAAATCAAGAATATGAGCTCACTTTCCGAAATCAAGGATGCAATCGAATTCGAAAAAGTCCGCCACGTTGATGCCATCGAGCGTCACACGGAAATGCTCGTTCAGGAAACACGCCGCTGGGATGACGTCAAGAGACGCACATTCCCCATGAGAAGCAAAGAAACTGCGGCGGATTACAGATATTTCCCCGACCCCAATCTTATGCCCATCGTCATTGACGATGAGTGGCTCGCAGAAATCAGAGCAAGTATGCCCGCCACATCGGAAGAAAAGAGCGGATACTATGAGGAAATGGGCATCGCCGCAAAAGAAGCTTCGGTGCTTGCATCCGACAGAAAGCTTTCCGATATGTTTGATTCGGTTGTTGCAATGGGCAGAAGCCCCAAGACCGTAGCAAGCTGGATTCTTACTGAGTGTATGGGTCAGATGAAGCGTCTTGAGCTTACATCGCTCGATATCGACGCATCAAAGCTTTCAAGAATCATCGAGCTTGTTGAAAGCGGCGAAATCACCCGCGCAGCAGGTAAGAAGGTTCTCTCGGCTGTGTTTGAAAACGATGTTGACGTTGATAAATTCTGCGAAGAAAACAATCTCAACGCAAAGATTGACGACGGCTTCATCCTCGAAACCGTACGCCGTGTCATCGGTGAAAATGATAAGGCTGTTGCTGACTACAAGAGCGGCAAGGTCAAGGCAATGCAGTCGATTTTCGGCAGCATTATGAAAGAGCTTAAGGGCAACGGCGACCCCGCTGTTATCAGAGCGCTTCTTGAAACCGAACTCAATAAATAAAATGAAAAGACCGTCTCGTGAGAGACGGTCTTTTTGAATGCTATGAAAGCTTTTTTATGATTCTGTCAACCGCATTTCCCTTTTCCTCAACGGTCAGAGTTGAGATGAATTCATCGGTTTTTGCGTCGGATTCAGCCGAATAAAGGTCGCTGATGCAGGATGAGCGGTAGTTTGCATAAACGCTCTCACCTTTATCCTTGAGGTTTTCTTTTATAACTGCGAAAATACATTCGTCATAAATAATAATCTGCACGGTGTCATCTGCCTGTGCATAAACTTTTTCATAAAAGCCGTCGGGATACCCGTCAGAGCCCTTTTTGAGAAGAATTGAGTTTGACAGAAGATAGCCTGCGTTGTTGACCGTTTCAGCGAATTTTTCGGTGTCGGCTCCTGCGGTTTTTGCATATCCGTCAAAAGTGGCAAGCAAGTCATTTTTTTCTGCCTGAGTGAGCGGAGTCGAGCCGTCTGCGGAAGTGAAGTAAACGCATACTGTGCGGAAGCTGATATAGTTGTTATAAAAATAATCGCGGATTTCGGTCTCTGCGGCGGCATCGTCCATACCTTTGTCGTAGGTTTCGGTGAAAATGGCGTCTTTATAAGCGGTTGATGTAAAAATCTTGGTGAGCGTTTGCTTGGAAACGCCGATTTTTTTATAGTGGTTTTCAAATCTCACCCAGAAATCGTTGACGGTCTGCGAGATATCAGTTTTTTGTGCCGAAGAAAGAGAGAGCCCCGCATTGCGGAATTCCGTGTTTGCGGCAAGATATTTTTTGCATTCGTTGATGGTTGCCTCTTTGATGTCGGAGTCGATCGGATTTTCCGTCAGACCGTAATCGGTCGGACGTCGGATAACCTTGTCGGCATAATATGTGAAGATCTCGTTGTCGATTTCCGTGTCTGATATGATAAGCACGGTTTTTTTCTGTGCCGTGCAGGCACAGAAGGAGAATATCATCAATACAGCAAGCAGAGCTGCTGTGATTTTTTTCATAATTCATCATCCTTTCTCTGCGATTATATCACATATTTCGTCTTTTATCAATTGAAGGATAGAAATAGTCTCAAAAAAATTTTAAAAATATCTTTATTCCTTTAAAAAATTGTAGTATAATTACAATGTATCAAAAAACTAAGGGGTATACAATATGGAAAAGATTAAACTTGTTATTGCAAACGACGAATATGTTATTTCGACCGATAACGACCTTGATTATGTTGCTCAGCTCGGAGCAGAGCTTAACCAGAGAATTACCGCAATCCTCAACAGCAGCGGCAGAATTTCCGTTACTCAGGCTGCAATACTTACAGCTCTCGAATATGCAGACGCCGCAAAGAAGGGTGAAGATGCTTCCGAAAATCTCAGAGGTCAGATTCAGGGATATCTTGAAGATGCTGCAAGAGCAAGAACAGATGCAGAAATCTCAAAGCGTGAGCTTGAAAGAGTCACAAAAGAGCTTAATGCCCTTAAGGCTTCAAAGAAATAATGATTTCTGAAATTCTCGCTCCCGCAGGCAGCCTTGAATCGCTGACTGCCGCCGTGCGTTGCGGCGCAAACGCTGTTTATCTCGGCGGGAAAGCATTCAACGCACGCCGTAATGCTTCGAATTTTTCTGATGATGAACTCAGAAAAGCCGTTGAATACTGCCACGCAAGAAATGTCAGAGTCTATCTGACTCTCAACACTCTTGTCGGCGACAGCGAGCTTGAAACCGCATATGATGCAATCAGTAGTGCATGCGAGGCGAATGTTGATGCGCTTATTTTGCAGGATACAGGACTCGCCGCCATGGTGCGACGGGTCTCTTCATCTATGCCTTTGCACGCATCAACCCAGATGTCGGTTCAGAGCATTGAGGGAGTAAGAGTGCTTGAAAAACTCGGTTTTTCAAGAGTTGTTCTTCCGAGGGAGCTTTCAGAAAAAGAGATAATGGCGATTTCGTCTCAGACTGATACAGAACTTGAATATTTCGTTCACGGAGCGCTCTGTATGTGCGTTTCGGGTCAATGTCTGATGAGCAGTGTTCTCGGAGGAAGAAGCGGAAACCGCGGGCTGTGCGCCCAACCCTGCCGTCTGCCGTTCGGAATCAATTCGAAGGGCGGCAACAATCTCAGCCTTAAAGATTTGTCGCTTGTCGATGAACTCGGCAGACTTTCCGAAGCGGGTATCTGTTCATTTAAAATAGAGGGCAGAATGAAGCGCCCCGAATATGTTGCGGCAGCTGTTACCGCTTGCAGAAACAGCCTTGACGGAGCGGATAACAAAGATATCGGCAACGCTCTCAAAGCCGTTTTTTCCCGTTCGGGATTCACAAAAGGGTATTTTGAAGGCAAGCTCGGCAAGGAAATGTTCGGCATACGCCGGAAAGAGGATGTTGAGGGGGCTTCATCGGGTGTTCTTACGTCGCTTCAGCGACTTTATGATAAAGAAACAGCGCTTCTGCCCGTTGATTTTCACCTTACTTTCAAAAACGGTGAACCTATGAAGCTCAAAGCCGCTTACGGAGAGTTTTCGGCAGAGGCTGTCAGCGAGAAAATGCCCGAGCCTGCATTGAACAAACCGCTCAGCCGTGATGAATTGATTCAGCGGATCTCGAAATGCGGCGGTACACAGTTTTACGTAAACAATGCGGAAGTTGATTTTGAAGATGGTCTTAATGTTTCCGCAGGCGCAATCAACGAGCTTCGCAGAAACGCACTTTCCCGTCTTGAAAAAGAAATAATAAAAAGAGAAAAAACAGAAGTTTCTTCTTTTGTCAATGAATATAAACCGCACAAAGCGAATGACTTTACGCTCCACGCAAGATTTTTCAAAGAGGAGCAGATTCCCGAAAATCTTTGCGGAGTAACAAGAGTGATTCTTCCGATAGAGGTAAGTGCCGAAACAGTTGAATCGCTCAACGAAAAAGGTATTGAAACCGCAATCGAAATTCCCGCCCCTGTATTTTCAAATGCCGATAAATATATCGAAAAGCTCAGAGAGCTTAAAAGTCACGGCGTAAGCCTTGCTTGGGTATGCACTCTCGACGGAATCGGTATCGCTCAGAAGGCGGGTGTCGGTTTCGCAACCGGATTCGGCATGAATGTTTTCAACAGTCTTTCGCTCGGTGAAATGCAGAGTCTCGGTGCGACGGATTCGCTTCTTTCGTGCGAAATCAATCTTGCTGAAGCGTCAAGTTTTTCGGGAGATATCCCGAGGGGGATAATGACCTACGGCAGAATTCCTCTGATGCTCACGAGAAACTGCCCCGTCAGAAACAAGATGACCTGCGCCGAATGCGGTTCGGAAAGCAGCCTTGTTGACAGAATGGGTGTAAGATTTCCCGTTTTATGCAAAAACGGCGCAAGCTTTATTCTCAATTCACGTCCGCTTTGGATGGCGGACAAGAAAAATGAACTCCGCAATATCGATTACGGTTTGCTTTATTTCACAAATGAAAATCAGACAGAGTGTGAAAGAGTGATTGAAGCCTATAATAATAAAGAAAAGCCCGAAGGTGAATTTACCAGAGGCCTTTATTTCAAAAATGTGTTGTAAAAAATCGGATTTTCTATTGCAATGCGAAATTTTTTGAAGTATACTTTTTTCATAAATTTTTTCCAAAGAAGGTATGTAATATGATAAGAGTCGGCATTTACGGCTACGGCAATATCGGAAAGGGCATCGAGTGCGGAATCCGTCAGAATTCCGATATGACGCTTGCTGCTGTTTTCACAAGAAGAGACCCCACGCTTGTCAAAACCGTTTTCGGCGATACTCCCGTTTATTCCGCAGCGGATGTGCTTGAATATAAAGACAAAATAGATGTTATGATTATGTGCGGCGGCAGCGCAACCGACCTGCCCGTGCAGACTCCCGCGCTTGCAGAGCATTTCAACGTCGTTGACAGTTTCGATACTCACGCAAGAATTGCGGAGCATTTTGCCAATACAGACAAAACTGCAAAGGCGGGCGGCAAAACCGCAGTTATTTCGGTTGGCTGGGACCCCGGTCTTTTTTCGCTCAACCGTCTTTATGCCGAAGCAATCCTTCCCGAGGGCAGTAATTACACTTTCTGGGGCAAGGGTATCAGCCAGGGTCATTCGGATGCAATCAGAAGAATTGACGGTGTCCTCGATGCAAGACAGTATACAGTGCCCGTTCCCGAGGCGGTTGAATCCGTCAGAAACGGCGAAAATCCCGAGCTTACAACCCGTATGAAGCACACAAGAGAATGCTATGTTGTTGCGGCTGAGGGCGCAGATAAGGCAAGAATTGAAAATGAAATCAAGACGATGCCCAACTATTTTGCCGATTATGACACAACCGTAACGTTTATCACTCAGGAAGAACTTAACGAAAACCACGGCGGTCTGCCTCATCAGGGAATAGTTCTTCGTTCGGGATGCACGGGTGCAAACAAAGAACATAAGCACGTTATTGAGTATTCGCTCAAGCTTGATTCAAACCCCGAATTCACCTCGAGCGTTCTTCTTGCATACGCAAGAGCCGCTTATAAACTCAACAAGTCCGGCGACGTGGGATGCAAGACTGTTCTCGATATTCCGCCTGCAATGCTTTCGCAGAAGAGCGGAATCGAGCTTGCCCAATATATATAATAATGTATATAAGTCGTATCTGACACAATATGTTGTGATACATTGAGCCGTGTTGCATATCGTTTAAAAAAATAATGAAATTTACTAAAAAAGTGCTTGACTGCAGAGGATGAATGTGATATCATTATTCTACCTCTGCGGGAGGGTTCTTTTTTTGTGCCCGAAAATAATTTGTTAAGCAGAGGGAGGCTGGTCTTGTAAGGGTTGCCTGATAGACCCGTACCGAGACTGAATATTCCAAAAAATGGAGGTGCCGCACATGGCTGCTACCGGTAAAAGAGTAAAAATCACACTTTCTTGCACCGAATGCAAACAGCGCAATTACAACACAATGAAAAACAAGCAGAACACACCTGACAGGCTGGAGATGAACAAGTACTGCCGTTTCTGCAGGAAGCATACTCTCCACAAAGAAACAAAGTAAGCGGGAGGATTAACCTATGGCTAAAAAGGAAGTTTCCCAAGCTGCAGAAAAAGTTGCCGCCGCTGAAAAGAAAAAAGACAAGAAGCCTGCTAATCCTAACGGAAACATTTTCGTAAGAGCCGGCAAGGCAATCAAAAAGTTCTGCAAAGATCTCAAGGGAGAGATCAAAAAAATCGTATGGCCCGATGCTAAAACCGTTCTCAAGTCAACTCTTGTAGTTCTTGCGGTTGTTGCAGTTTGCGGAATCGCAATCGGCGTTGTTGACTGGCTCCTTTCACAGGGTCTTTCACTTCTCGAGCTTGCAGCTGCAAAGGTTGGCGGTTCTGCTGCAGATATCGTCGCAACAGCAAGTGATGCAGTTACCGATCACGGTGACCACACACACGTTGCAGGTATGATAAGCAGCATTATCGGCTGATACGGGAGGAGTTTAAATGTCTGTTGACACAAGATGGTATGTAGTCCATACCTACTCCGGTTATGAAAAAAAGGTTATGGCCACTATTGAAAAAATGGTCGAAAACCGCAAGATGCAGGATCAGATCCTTGAGGTCAAGGTTCCTGTGGAGATTGTTCACGATCCCGAGAAGAAGAAGAAAGATACTGAGCGATTGATCTTCCCCGGATATGTTCTCGTGAAAGTAGCAGTTACTCCCGATAAGGACAACCGTCCTGCAATGAGCGATGAAACCTGGCTTCTCATCCGCAACACAAGAGGTGTGACCGGCTTTGTCGGTCCCGAAAACAAAGCAATCCCCCTTACCGACGAAGAAGTTATCAGGCTCGGAGTCGAGAAGAGAGTTGTTGAAGTTTCCTATAAGGTTGGCGACACCGTCAACATCATTGACGGATACCTCAGCGGAAATACGGGTATTGTTGAAGCATTGGATGTTGATAACAATATCGTCAAGGTTTTAATTTTATTCTTGGGCAAGGAAACTCCTGCAGAGTTTGAACTCGATCAGGTTGAGCTTGCCGAATAATCACGGTAATTTGAGGGTTCATCCCTTTCAAATTTAGCGCGCAATGCGCAGTCCGTTTTACGGGCTTCGTGGGAGGAGCAGAAAAGCTCCGCAATTTACCACATTATATGGAGGTTTATTAATTATGGCACAGAAAGTTGTCGGCTTAATTAAGTTACAGAACCCCGCAGGTAAAGGCACTCCGGCTCCCCCTGTAGGTCCTGCACTCGGTCAGCACGGTGTTAACATTATGTCCTTCACAAAGGAATTCAATGAGCGCACAAAGAACGACATGGGTCTTATCATCCCTGTTGTTATCACAGTTTATGCAGACCGTACATTCAGCTTCATCACCAAGACACCGCCCGCAGCAGTTCTTATCAAGAAGGCTTGCGGTATCGAAAGCGGTTCGGGTGTTCCCAACAAGACCAAGGTTGCAACAATTTCACAGGATCAGGTTCGCAAGATTGCTGAGCAGAAGATGCCCGACCTCAACGCAGCTTCAGTTGAAGCAGCTATGAGTATGATCGCAGGCACAGCTCGCAGCATGGGCGTTACTGTAACTGATTGATGCAAACTGTGGGAGGAAAAATCCGATTTAACCACATGATTGGGAGGAATTAATTAACATGAAACACGGAAAGAAATATAACGAGAGTGCAAAGCTCGTAGACAGAGCTTCACTCTATGATCCCGACGGCGCACTTGAACTCGCCGTTAAGACAGCAAGCGCAAAGTTCGACGAAACAGTAGAAGTTCACATCCGTCTCGGTGTTGACTCACGTCATGCAGACCAGCAGGTTCGTGGCGCAGTAGTTCTCCCCAACGGTACAGGCCGTACTGTAAGAGTCGCTGTTTTCGCTAAGGGCGCAGATGCAGATGCAGCAGCTGCTGCAGGTGCAGAAGTTGTCGGCGCTGAAGACCTTGTTGCAAGAATCCAGGGCGAAGGCTTCATGGATTTCGACGTATGTATCGCAGCACCCAACATGATGGGTCTTGTTGGTCGTCTCGGTAAGGTTCTCGGTCCCCGCGGACTTATGCCCAGCCCCAAGGCAGGTACTGTTACTCCTGACGTTGCTAAGGCTGTTGTTGAAGCTAAGGCAGGTAAGATTGAGTACCGTCTTGACAAAACAAACATCATCCATTGCCCCATCGGCAAGGTTTCATTCGGCCCTGAAAAGCTCGCAGAGAACTTCAATACTCTCCTTGACGCTGTTATCAAGGCTAAGCCCGCAGCAGCAAAGGGTCAGTACATCCGTTCATGCGTTCTTGCAACAACAATGGGCCCCGGCGTAAGAGTAAATCCCAACAAGATTGGCTCAGCTGCCGCTGAAGCATAAAAAATGCTTGACAAGCACATGTTTTTGTGCTATCATATCTAAGCTGTTCTTTTTAAGACAGCAGGTGCTTTTCGCATAAAGGTTTTTAACCGCCTGCCGAGAGAGGATGCATACCAGAAGTAATATAGAATTACTATGTATGTTTATGCCCTTTCCGGTAATGCGGAAAGGGCTATTTTAATTTATTTGTAATCATTTTCCTACGGAGGTGAAAATACATGCCCAGCGCAAAGGTTTTAGAGCAGAAGAAACAGATTGTCGCAGAACTTACTGAGCAGCTTCAGAATTCAGTTGCAGGTGTTATCGTTGACTATAAGGGTATCAACGTTGCTGACGATACAAAGCTTCGTAAAGAGCTTCGTGAAGCAGGCATCAAGTACACAGTAGTTAAGAACACACTCCTCGGTTTCGCAGCTAAGAACGTAGGTCTTGACGATATGTGCGGTGTTCTCGAAGGCACAACAGCTATCGCTATCAGCCCCGAGGATCAC
>JAZNFD010000235.1:0-9219 GCA_045588975.1 Acutalibacteraceae bacterium
GAAGAATGCCTGCTGCAACAAGAGGATAAACAAGAGCGATGAAGCCGCTTGCGTGGCATCCGGGGACTGCAACACGCTTTGACTTCTTTATTTTTTCAAAATGCGCCGCCGAAAGCTCGGGGAAACCGTATGCCCATTCGGGGAGAGTGCGGTGGGCGGTGGAAGCGTCGATAACCTTGATGTCGGGGTTTTCAATCAGCGAAACTGCCTCGATTGCCGCCGCATCGGGCAAGCAGAGGAATGCGATGTCGCAGGAGTTGAGTGCCTCTTTTCTTGCGGCGGTGTCCTTGCGGAGCTCCTCGCTGAGTGTCATTATTTCAATATCGTCACGGCGTGAAAGTCTTTCGAAAATCCTCAGACCCGTTGTACCTTCCTTGCCGTCAATAAAAATCTTTGTTTTGCTCATAAATATGTACCTCGAGAATTAATATGTGTATAATTATACGGTTGAATATGTATAAAGTCAAGTTAATTTCGCATATATCCGAATTATTGGTATATATTATACAATATTTACTCGACCTTGTGTTTGCTTTGTGCAAAATGATATATTATTAAATGGAATATTATATAAGAATCTTTTTCTTTGTAACTATTTCATTTTCAAGCGGCTGACCGTCGAAGAAGCTTCGCAGGTTGCCGAGAGTTATCTCTGCAATTCGTTTGAGCGCTTCGTGAGTCAGAAACGCCTGATGTGATGTGATCAGCACATTCGGCATCATAATAAGCCGTGAAAGAGTATCGTCCTTAAGGATGCTTTCGGATAAATCCTCGTAAAAGAACTCGCTTTCTTCCTCGTAAACATCGAGTCCCGCACCGCCGACCTTGCCGCTTTTTATGCCGTCAATCAGCGCCTCAGTATCAATAAGCGCACCGCGTGAGGTGTTGAGAATATAGACCTTGTCTTTCATCATTTTCAGAGAATAGCCGTTGATGATATGGTAGGTTTCGCTGGTCAGCGGGCAATGAAGCGAGATGACATCGGAGCGTGCAAAAAGCTCTTCAAGCGGAACGTATTCGAGATATCCCTGCGACGGGTAGGGGTCATATGCGATGATGTTCATACCGAGTCCGCGGCAGATTTCAATGAATGCCATTCCGATTTTGCCCGTGCCGATAACGCCGAGAGTTTTGCCGTGAAGGTCGAATCCGACGAATCCGTTGAGGCTGAAATTCGAATCCCTTGTGCGGATATATGCTTTGTGTGTTTTCCGAACGAGAGTCAGAAGAAGAGCGAGAGTATGCTCTGCGACGGCGTGGGGCGAATATTCGGGCACACGCACAACGGGGATAACATCCTTTGCTGCCGTAAGGTCAACATTGTTGTAGCCTGCACAGCGAAGGGCGATAATCTCAACTCCGTTTTCTTTGAGGACAGAGATTGTATCTTTACTCACATCGTCATTTACAAAAGCAACCACGGCTTTTGCATCTTTTGCCATGACGGCAGTTCGCGGACTGAGCTTTGATTCAAAGTATTCAATTTCTATGCCGTATTGTTCCTTGAGCTCATCAAAATAGATTTTATCATAAGGTTTTGTGTCAAAAAAAGCAACTTTAATCATATTCTGTCCTTTCATAAAACTATCCTTTCGGGAATATTGTTACCCGAAAGGATATGAATATTATTTAAGTTTATGAATAAAAAGACCGCTGAGGAGCTTTGGTTCAAACCAGGTTGATTTGGGAGGCATAACCTTGCCTGCATCGGCAATGTTCATAAGCTCTTCGAGGGTTGTGGGATACATTGAAAATGCAAGGCACATATCTTCGTTTACTCTGCGTTCAAGCTCGCCGAGGCCTCTGATTCCGCCGACGAAATCGATTCTCTTATCTGTTCTCGGGTCGTGAATGTCGAGCACGGGAGAGATGAGATTATTCTGAAGAATGGAAACGTCGAGCGATTCAACGGGATCGTTTTTATCGAAAGTGCCGTCCTTTGCGGTGAGCTTATACCACTTTCCGTCGAGAAACATACCGAATGTGTGCGACTTTTCGGGTTTATATGCATTTTCACCGTAAAGCTCAACGCTGAATTTTTCGCTGATTTTTTCTATGAACTGTTCGGGAGTGTTGCCGTTAAGGTCTTTCATAACACGGTTGTAGTCCATAATCTCAAGCTCGTTGCAATCAAAAAGAACGGCAAGGAAGAAGTTGAACTCCTCGTTTCCGTCAAAATCGGGGAACTGCTCTCTGCGCTTAAGACCGACCTTGACCGCCGATGCCGCTCTGTGGTGACCGTCGGCGATATAGAGATAATCGACGGAATCGAAAAGGGCGGAGATTTTTGCGTTTGTTTCGTCGCAGTCGATGACCCATACGGTGTTTGCAATGCCGTCGTCGGTCACGAAATCGCAGTAGGGTGTATGCGAGTTGCACCAATCGGAAACAATTGCGGAAATTTCAGCCTGCGGACGGTAGGTCAGAAAAATCGGACCCGTGTTGGCATCGCAGTAATCAACGTGGTTGATTCTGTCGGCTTCTTTATCGGCACGGGTAAACTCATGCTTTTTGATGATATTATTGATATAGTCATCAATCGAAACACAGCCAACAAGACCCGTCTGGCTTCTGCCGTTCATAATCTGACGGTATATATAAAATCTGTTTTCTTCATCCTGCTTGCATATGCCGTCGCTGACAAGCTTATCGAGATTTTCTTTTGCTTTGAGATAAACCTGCTCGGAGTAAAGGTCGGTATCCTCGGGGAGATCTATCTCCGCTTTGTCAACGTGAAGAAATGAATACGGATTTCCATCAACCGTTTTTGCGGCTTCCGCGCTGTTCATAACATCATAGGGGAGCGCCGCCACCTTATCTGCATATTCGGCAACGGGGCGTATTGCTCTGAAGGGTCTGAAAATTGCCATAACAGCCATCCTTTCAAATTGTTTGGCATTAACTAATAATCAATATATTACAACATTATATATTACAACACTATGAATAGTTTGTCAATTTTCATTTTTTTATTGATTTTTCCAAATTTGAACTGTATAATGTTGTTATAAACTCAAGGAGGATAAGATATGTATTGTTCTAATTGCGGAAGTCCGATACCCGAGGGTTCAACCGTCTGCCCTAACTGCTCACCGAGCGACCCGACTCCCGATACCCCGAAAACAAAAAAAGGTAAATTCGATCTCTTTAAATCACCCGGAAAAATATCAAAAAGCTATGCCGCACTCTTCACGGCATTCCTCGTTTTCCCTGCGGCAATCTGTGTTGCTGTAGACGTTGCGTTTGACAGATACGACTACTGGTTCGGCTATGTTGTAGGCGCGTTGCTTGTTACCTGGGTTGTTGCGGTACTTCCCGTCCTCAGAATAACACCGCCCGTTGTTACGGCACTCATCTGCTTCGGTTCGATTACCGGTTATGTTTATTACATATTGAGTAAAACAGACTGGTTCGACTGGCTGCCTGAGTTTATCCTGCCTATGTTCATACTGACTGCGGCATTTATTGCAATCGATTCTGCTCTTATCGGCAGCAAAAAGATTAAAGGACTCCGCATTTTTTCGATTATCTCTTTTGAATGCGCGGTTTATCTCGTTGCATGGGAAGTAATTATTGACCAGCTTAAGTTCGGCACAATCGACCTCGGATGGTCGCTGATTCTCAGCTGCGGATTTATCTCCGTTGTTGCGGTGCTTGAAGCATTCAGCTATATCGGCAGACTCAACAAGAAATAAAAATGAAAAGCGTTGTGTTCGCAAGGACACAACGCTATATTTTTTTCTTCAGATCGTCTGTTGCGGGATTATCTGTGAGTTCGCCGTTTTCTGTAAATCTTGAGCCGTGGCAGGGGCAATCCCATGAATGTTCCTCTTTGTTATACTTCAAAGCACAGCCGAGATGGGGACATCTGGGAACGGTAGGGGTGATCAGCCCCATAACGGAGTGAAACATATTTGAAAAAAGCTTCGGATAGAGAACGGAACGTGAAGGGTAAAACACATCGGCATAAGGATTTTTTATGCCCGTTATCATATCGCTCAGAATCTCGGCGGCAACCATTGAAGAAGTCATTCCCCATTTGTTGAAGCCCGAAGCAACATATATATCCTTGGCATCCTCTGCGTAATTTCCGATGTAGGGGATGCTGTCGAGGCTTATGCAATCCTGCGTGGCAAAGCGGTAACTGATTTTTGCATCTGGGAAATTATCCGCACAGAATTTTTCGGGGATTCCGTATCCGCCGCCCTTTTTTCCCGTTCTGTGGTCGCCGCCGCCCACAAGAAGATAATTTTTATAGTTTCTGAATGATAAACCGTTTTCCTTGTCCTCAAGATACATTCCGTTCACGTCGGGAGCATCTTTTGCGGCAACTGCATATGAACGGTGCTGATAAAGTTTCAGCGGGTATCCGCCGTGCTTGTTTATTATCGGGAAATGAGTTGCGACAATTATTTTCTCTGCCTTTACGATTCCGTTCTGACAGCGTACTTTTTTCGGCATAAACTCCAGAACTTTTGAGTTTTCATAAATTTCAAGTCCTTTTGCAACGGAAAACATAAATTCAAGAGGATGAAACTGAGCCTGGCCGCTGATTTTAACTGCGCCGACGCATTCCACGGGTAACGGAATATCATAAACAAACTGCGCCTGAACACCCAGCTTTTCATATGCTCTGATTTCGTTTTCTATTTTTTTGCGGTCCGTTCCCGAATAGATATAGGCATCCTTGTCCTCAAAACCGCAAGGGAAGGTTTCCGACATTTTTCGTATTTTTTCAAGAGCCTTTTTATTTGCCGTAAGATATTGACGGGCTTTTTCCGGACCGACGGTTTTGATAAGTTTATTGTAAATAATTCCGTGCTGAAAGGTTATTTTTGCGGTGGTGTTTTGCGTTGTGCCCGATCCGATTCTTTTAGCCTCAAGCAGAACGCAGTCGACACCTCTGTCTGTCAGCTCTTTAAGACACAGAAGCCCGGCCAGACCGCCTCCGACAATAACGACATCCGTCTTCAGATCTCCCTGAAGCATAGGGAAATTACTCCTTTTGGCTGTGGCACTCCATAATGAATTCAAAAAATCACCTCTGAATTCATTTTGCTCAGTTTTTTATCAAAAATTAAAAAGCCGACACGGAAATTTTCGTGTCGGCATATTTCAATTTCTGTCAAGAAGTCCGAGAAGGAATGAAATGATTTTCAGCTTTTTCAGCGGTGACGGATTCCATTCCGAAGAGGGTGCGGGAGTTATTCCGATTTCCGAAAGCACATCCGAATATTTTTCAAAACGTCGGCAGAAATCATCGGCGTTTTTGTTTTTCTTTTCCGTCCATCCCGTTTCGGCAACGGCTGTAAATCTCGGGAAACACATAAAACAGAGATGCTCAAAGTTATTGATGTATTCCGTCCATATCGGTGCCTCAACGCCGACCACCGAATCTTTGCTTCTGATTCCCTTGAGAATCGGGTCAAAATTATATGTTTTTGCAAGCGGGGTCATACCGTAGGGATAATCGCAGTAATAGTGGAAGAAATCGGAAACAATGATTTTTCCGCCTTTGTTTGCATATGCGACGGAATCTTTTTTTCTGTCCATCCACATCTGCACAAGCGAGTTTTCAACAAGTCCGCTTCGCAGGCTTTCGTTCCACACAACGGCTTTTCTGCCCTTTTCTTCAAGAAATCCGACAATCTTGTTTGTGAACCATCCCTGAAGTTCTTCTTCGCTTCTGAGCCCTTCGTCGGCAATTCTCTTTTGGCAGTCGGGGCAGGCTTTCCAGCGCTTTTTCGGAGCTTCGTCGCCTCCGATGTGGATGTATTCCGACGGAAAGATTTCAATGATATCCGAGAGAATATCAAAAACAACGTCAAATGTTTCGTCTTTGCCTGCGCAAAGAATATCGTCGAATATGCCCTGGCAGCTCTTGACGTCAATCGGACCGCCCGTGCAGGAGAGATGCGGGTATGCGTGAAGAAGAGCGCTTGTGTGACCGGGGATGTCGAATTCGGGAATGACGGTAATATATCTTTCGGTGCAGTAATCAACGATTTCCTTCATCTCTTCGGGAGTGAAATAACCGCCGTAGCTGCCGTTTTCCTTAAGCTTTCCGAAGGTCGATTTTTCACGCACCGAGCCTTTTTCGGTTGCTTCGGGTCTGCGTGATGAAAAAAATCTGAAACCCTGGTCGTCGGTCAGATGCCAGTGCATAACGTTCATTTTCACACTTGCGGCGGCATCAATGAGCTTTTTTGTGTCCTCAACCGAAAATATGTGACGCACCGTATCAAGCATAAACCCTCTGTATCTGAATGCGGGTTTATCCTCGATTTTTACGCACGGGTAGGATTTGCCGAGCTGACGGAGAGTCTGCATACCGTAAAAAATTGCTTTTTCCGAACCGCCGACAAGCTTCGTGCCGTCTTTCTCAACAGTCAGAATATATTCTTCTTCGCCGAGCATATTGCAGACCGAGGTTTCGGGAGGGGTGATTTCGGCATCGCCGCCGAGATATGTTATTTTATTGGGCAGGGGAATTACGTTGATATTTTTCATTGTTATTTTCTCCGTAAAAAACGGGTTACAGCTTTTGCCGTAACCCGTTGAGTTTTATTCGTCGTCCTCTTCATCCTCATCGTTTTCGGGTTCGGGAAGAATTTCAACTTTTATTTCGTCTATGCGGCGTTCGTCGATTGAAAGAACGGTGAAACGAAGATTTTCGTATTCCGCAATGATAGGTTCATCGCCGACTTCACTCGGAAGATAACCGAGAAGGCTGATAACGAATCCGCCGAGAGTATCGTAATCACCTTCGGGAAGCTCAACGCCGACAAGCTCATCTACTTCGTCAATGTCTGTTGTGCCGTCAACGGTGAAGGTGGTTTCGTTTATCTGAGTGATTTCTTCTTCTTCGTCGTCATATTCGTCCTGAATATTGCCGACGATGGATTCAAGCACGTCTTCGAGAGTAACGATACCTGCAGTGCCGCCGTATTCGTCGACAACAACCGCAAACTGTGTGTGGCTTTCGTTCATTGCGTTGAAAAGGTCGCCGCAACTCTGGGTTTCGGGGACGTAAAGAGCTTTTCGCATAACATCGCTGATTGTTAAATCGGCGGGGATGTTATGACCGACGTATTTAAGAAGGTCTTTTGCGTAAAGTACACCGACAATGCTGTCGGGATCATCTTCATAGACGGGGATTCTTGAATATCCGTTTTCAACCGCAAGTTCCGCAACTTCCTCAAGAGAGCGTGAAACTTCGATAGCCGTCATTTCCGTTCTGTGAGTCATAATGTCGCCTGCGTCGAGGTCGTCAAACTCAAAGATGTTATCAATCATTTCCTTCTGAGCATCTTCGATAACGCCTTTTTCGCCGCCGACGTCAACCATCATACGGATTTCCTCTTCGGTAACTTCTTCTTCGTCTGCGTTGGGGTCGAAGCCGAAAAGGCGGACGATAGCGTTGGTTGAAAGCGAGAGAACTTTTACAAAAGGTTTTGTTGCCGATGCAACAAAATTCAGAATTCCGACAACCCTGAATGCTATTTTCTCGGGAATCTGCATACCGATTCTCTTGGGAGCAAGCTCGCCGAGAACAAGCGAGAAATAAGATGTGATGATGGTGATAAGCACGACCGATACGCCGTTGATAACTCCGTAGCCGATCTGGGCGACGGGTGTTTTCATCAGAGCGTTTGTGAGCAGCTCGGCAAAGTTCTGCGAAGCTGAAGCTGAGGTAAGGAAGCCTGCAAGGGTTACGCCTATCTGAATGGTTGAGAGGAATCTGCTGGAGTTTTCGGTAAGTTTTACTATCTGTTTTGCTTTTTTGTTGCCCTCTTCGGCGAGTCTTTGCATTTTTGTGTCGTTGAGCGAGATGATTGCAATTTCGCTCATTGCGAAAAATGCATTGACAATGATAAGCACAAAGAGAAGAAGTACTTTCAAAACAATAGAGAGAGGGTCAACTGATGCTTCGGCTGCTGCCGATACCGCCAACTGAATCGCGGGGCCGGGGTCATCCATTATGGATTTGCTCCTTTCGAATTTCAAGTATAGTGCATCTATTATACATCAATAAAAAATATATGTCAACAATCCGGAGTCAATCACAAAAGAGATGGCGCTGACTGCGGAACGGTTAAAGATGAAAAATCCGATAAAATCAATGAATTCATCGAACAAAACGCCCGAAAACGAAGAAAATCGGTTTGGGTGTCCGTTTTATGACCCTCCGAATGAATTAAAATAAATACTGACAAAGGCAACAACTTGTGATATAATACAAACATATTCTGAATACGGAGAATTGATATGCTCTATTTGATTCTTGCTTCGCAGGGCGGAGGAAAAACAACTCATATAATGAATCTTATCGGTCAGTTTTCGTCGGGCGGACACAAAAAACTGACTCTCATCGTGCCTGAGCAGTTTTCGTTCATGAGCGAAAAAATCATGCTTGAGAGAATCGGTGCAAAGGCTATGGCGGATATCGATGTACTGAGCTTTACGAGCCTCGGTGAAAAGCTTGTGGGCAAGCCTGCGTTTCACGAACGCAGAAGGCTCGATGATTCCGCAAAGGCGGTGCTTATGAGAATGGCGCTTGAAAGCGTCAAGGATAAGCTTGTGCTTTACGGAAATCACACGGCGAGAAAGTCGGTCATATCTGACTTCGTTGCACTCTCATCTGAATTCAAGCAGAATGCGGTTTCGGGTGATGCGGTGCGTCTTGCACTTGCAACTGAAGAAAACAGCCTGCTTAAAATGAAGCTTTCGGATATCGTGACCGTGCTTGATGCATATGATGCGCTCACTCAGGACAGCTATTTCAATCCCGATGACCTGCTGACGGAGCTTTATGAAGTTATGCCCGACAGCGATTATTTCAACGGCAGACTTGTTTTTATCGATGCATTCAGAGGATTTACCGCTCAGGAATATAAGGTGCTTTCCGAGATGATGAAAAAGTCAACGGCGGTATATGTTACTCTCTGCACGGATAATCTAAAAAATGATGACGACGAAACGGATTTGTTTGCGCACACCAAAAGGACCGCTAAAAGACTGATTGAAATTGCAGGCAAAAACGGCATTCCCGTTGCGAAGCCGCAATATCTTTCAATGAGAAGCAAATTCAACAATTTTCCGCCGCAATTTTCGAAATACAACTCTCCCGAGCTTTTCGCACTTGAAAAAGAGCTTTTCTCTCATTCGCCGAATATTTATGAGGACGAAAGCAAGGCAAAGACGGATCGTAGCCATGTC
>JAZNFD010000236.1:0-1643 GCA_045588975.1 Acutalibacteraceae bacterium
AGGAGAATGCCGTTACCGTTCAGCAGACTCTTCAGGACGCACTTGAGCATATCTGCTCGAAACGCGATAACGTTGTCGGCTGTTCGAGGACTGATTCGGGAGTTCATGCAAATATGTATTGCTGCAACGTAAGAACCGAAAGCACGATAGAGTGCAAAAAGCTTGTCGGCGCACTTAATGCTGTTTTGCCGAAAGATATTGCGGCAATTGACTGCAAAGAGGTTGATTATGACTTTCACGCAAGGTATGATTGCAAATCCAAAGAATACATTTATAAAATATGGAACTCGCAGAGTAAAAATCCTTTTCTTTATAATTATTCTCTTCATTACAGATATCCGATTGACGAAAAATTTCTTGACCGTCAGGCAAAGGCGTTTATCGGAACCCACAGATTTGATTCTTTCTGTGCTGCAGGCAGCAGTGTTGAGGATACCGTAAGAACCGTGATGAATGCAACCGTTGAACGTGACGGAGATATGGTCGTTTTCAGAGTCGAAGCAAACGGATTTCTCTATAATATGGTTAGAATAATGGTCGGAACGCTCATTGATATTTCAAGGGGAAAGATTCCGCCGGATTCCATAGAAAGTATTATCAATGCGGAAAACCGTTCAGCCGCAGGGTATACGGCACCTGCACACGGTCTTTACCTTAATAAAATACATTACTGAAAGTGACGGGAGGCAGATATGGCAGATAAAAAGATTGTTGATCTGAGTAAAATCCGTAACAAAAAGCTTGCGAAGAAAATACTGAATTTGATGAAAATTCCGCTGGTGATTCTTGCTGTTGTTGCAGCTATCTTCCTCAGCGCAAGAATGCTCGGGAATGTTGCTGTTTCAAATGTCACAGATTCGCTGAGACTTACCGGTGAATTGTTTCGTAAAGGCGGCGGATATCCTTACTCAACCGATATATCCAGACTGAAGGAAGTTACATCGATAGGCAACAGCCCTCTTCTGATTTATAATGATTCAAGCGTTGTGCTCAGTTCATCGGCAAACGAGGTTTTCTCTCTCAAACTTGATTCGGCTGATTCAAAGGTTATATCCAGAAACGGAAGAGCTTTGATTTACAGCAATTCTTCAAACGATGTTATTTTGCACAGCAGAACGGAAAAACTCGGAGCAATAAAAGAGGATGGCGCTGTTGTTGCGGCGGCACTCGCAAAAAACGGATATTTCGCGACTTCCCATTCAACGGAAGCAAACGAGAGTGTTCTTACGGTCTATAATAACCGTTTTGATAAGGTGTTCCAATGGAACTGCTCTCAGGAAAGAATAGCGGATATCTCGCTTTCCGAAAACGGAAAAAAACTTGCTGTTGTTGCAGTCGGAGCGGAGAATGCGGAAATCTACACAAGAATAATTGTTTTCAACATAAACTCAACGGATTTTATGGCGGATGTAAAATATAACGGAACCTTGTTCCTTAAAGTTTCGTTTACATCTTCCAACAGAGTTATTGCTGCAGGTGATAACCGCACGGTTGTTATTAAGAGTAACGGCGAGGCGGTCGATGAGATTGTATATCCGGATGACAGCCTTATTGCTGTCTGCATTGATGATAACGGCAATACCGTTATTTTCTATGAAGAATTCGGCGGAGCAAAAACGGGAATGGTCAGATTTTCTTCCTCA
>JAZNFD010000237.1:0-2372 GCA_045588975.1 Acutalibacteraceae bacterium
AATTCAACCAAAGAGGTACATATCGACTTTGTCCGTGACGAAGACGGCAACAATCCTGACAGTTCAAAGCCCGTTTCGGCGGTAGGCAAATTCACTATGAATACCGATGAATATGTTGAAATCATTTACATCGGAAAAGATGTTGAGTACATAGATGAAACCTCGTTCTTCTACTGTAAAGAGCTCAAAGCTATAGAAGTTGATGAGGCGAATGAATATTACACTTCCGTTAACGGTGTTCTTTACACAAAGGATATGAAAAAGCTGCTTGTCTATCCGATTATGAAAGAAAATGAAACAGGCAAATATGCTATTCCCGAGGGTGTTGAAAGAATCGGCAAATGTGCTTTTTATAAAAATGAAGTTCTTACCGAAATTACTTTGCCCTCAACATTAAAAGAAATCGGTGATATGGCATTCTTTAAGTGTGAAAAGATATCTCTTGTTACACTTCCTGACGGACTCGAGAAAATCGGTTCTGATGCATTCAGCTATTGTCAGGAAATGAAGCCCGTTATGTTTATTCCCGATTCAGTTAAGGAAATAGGCAGTTTTGCATTCTATTCCTGTTCAAATCTTAAAGAGTTTTACATGGGAGCGCAAAGCGAAGAGCAAATAACATTCGGTGACAGCTGGCTTCCCAAAAACATTAAAAAGGTTGTTGTTAACATTGCCCCGAAAGAACAATACGGCAAAACCCGTGACGATGCAAACCAAAGAATAAATGAACTTATTGCGGAAGGAGGAGAAAAATAATGGCAAAATCTGAAAGCAAAGAGAAAATGAATATCTTTCAGGAAATGAAAAAATATTGGAACACTCCTGCTGAAGGAAAACATGTTCCGTATAAAGAATATTTTTCGATTTTTGCCGCAGTCGGCGGTGATTATACTCTGAAATATCTTCAGAGCTTCCTTACCTTCGGTACAGGTTGTTATCTGATTGCACATTACTACGAAATTCCTCTTCTTACATTCAGCGCGATAAACGTATTTTTTATTGCCACAACATATTTCTGGAATCTTCTGACCATGGGTGTAGATGCAAACTTAGGCTTTCTTCCACCAAAAATTGAACGAAGATATAATGCGGTGTATTTGACCTTTACTGTTTTAGGTTTACTGATGCTTATATTTGATTTTTCCGTTATTCTTCCCGACGGCGTTGCCAACATCATAGATACCCGTTGGAAAGGCATCAACAGCTTCAATATTTTCAAAATCTTCGGTGCGCATTTTCTCACCAACGGATGGAGCGGTTTCAGAAATATTCTTATCAGAAAAAAGCTCCTCAAAAAGCTCGGCAGATACAAAATTTTTGCATATGCAAATGTTATTCAGTGCCTTATTGTTGTTGTGCTTATTTGTACTCTTCCGCTTTACGAGCTCCCGCTTACCGACAGAGTCTGGACTCTTTATCTTCTTTTCCAGTTTTACACAATATTCAATTACGTCGGCTTTACACAGTCTGTTGCTGATAATATCAGCCCCAACCCGCAGGAAAGACTGTATGTGCGTTCATTCCCCGTTAAAATCAGCCATTTTGTTCAGAATATCGTAAACGTTATTCTTCCGACGCTTGCAGGCGTAATGTTCCTTGACGGCATCAAGGATATCGGAACTTTCAGATATCTTATACCCATCTTTTTTGTTGTTTCATCGGGAGTTATGTTCATAGGACTTCGCAACATCAAAGAAAGAATTCCTATGCCACCTCTTGAAAACAGAGAATACCTTTCATTCTGGCATTGCGTTTCGGGTATATTTAAAAACAAATATCTTTGGATAATAAAAATTGCAGAGTTCCTCGACTCATTGGGCAACGGTATGCTTGATATGAAAAGAATCCTCCTTATTTATACTTGGCGTGAAACAGGACTTTTCTTCTCTATAGCAGAAATTATTTATAAAATGTCCGGCAACCCCGGTCAATTCCTTGCACCGTGGATAAGAAAACGCTTTCAGTATAAGCAGCTGATTGTATTCAAATATATTGTCTTGGCATTGAGAAACGGAGTATATATTCTGGCAATTCTCTTTCTTGGCAATTCTCATTTTCTGTGCGGTCTTGCAATTTACATTGCTATGCTTGTTTCCAATACACTTGAAGCTGCGGTTGGTATTGCACAGGATGACACCAAAATCAGAGTTACAGATTATCAGATGTATATTTCCGGAGAAAGACTTGAAGAATACCAAAAAATCATCACTTGGTTCACAACCCCCATCACGACCCTCGTTTCTCTCATTATTCCGCTTATGTTCTACCGTGTAGGATTTACATCTGACTGGGATGTACTTTATATGAGCGATGTAAGAGTTCAGTGTATGCTTATCGGTCTTGGTTTTGACCTTGCCGGATATGTACTGATG
>JAZNFD010000238.1:0-3566 GCA_045588975.1 Acutalibacteraceae bacterium
TACGAGGTTATTTCAAAGATTTTTAACGAAGCTGTGGCGGAAATATGCCTTTCAAAACCGTATAAAGTTCAAGTCTTTTCACTCTCTACCATATCTTTCTCTTTCACACCCACATCCAGCGGAAGAAGCAGGCTTCGTGCCTGCTCTTTTCGCTTTGTCTGCTGATAAGGGAGCAAGAACATTAACAAAAAAATTGTTCCACGTGAAACAATATAAAACATTTTAATTTCTGCTTTATTTTTACTTTTCTATGTGATATAATGATAATAATCGGTCAACTGATATATTAATTACATTATATATAGGAGAGATTATTTTGGGAAAGACAATCGCAATTGTTAACCAAAAAGGCGGAGTCGGCAAAACCACCTCTGCCGTTAACCTTACTGCTGCGCTCGGCAGTAAGGGATATAAAATCCTGCTTGTTGACATCGACCCTCAGGGCAACTCAACCAGCGGACTCGGAATCAACAAAAGAGGGCTTCAGACCTCGTCATATAACGTGCTCATCGGTGACTCCCCTGCCAAAGATGCAATCGTTGAAACACCTTACGCCAACGTTTCCGTTATGCCGTCGAGCATGGACCTTGCAGGCGCAGAGCTTGAGCTTGTTGACATTCAGAAAAGAGAATCAAAACTCAAGAATGCTCTTTCGCTTGTCAAAGACGAATTTGATTTCATCTTCCTCGACTGTCCCCCGTCGCTCGGTCTTATCACCCTCAACGGTCTTTGCGCCGCAGACACTCTGATTGTTCCCATTCAATGCGAATTCTTCGCTCTTGAAGGACTTTCGCAGCTCATCGCAACAGTCAGAAACGTCAAGCGTCTTTATAATCCATACATAGAAATTGAGGGTGTTCTTCTGACTATGTATAACGGTCAGCTCAATCTCACTCAGCAGGTTGTTGAGGAAGTCAAAAGATGCTTCCCGAAAAAGGTTTATTCAACCGTTATTCCCAGAAACGTCCGTCTTTCCGAAGCACCCAGCTACGGTCAGCCCGTTATGTACTACGACAAATCATCAAAGGGCGCTCATGCTTACAGCGACCTTGCAGATGAATTCTTAAGACTCAACGGAAAGGAGAAATAATATGGCACCAAAAAAAAGCGGACTCGGCAGAGGACTCGGCTCTCTGCTTGCGGATAATTCTTTAGAAGAAACAAGCGGTGCGCAATCCGTAATGCTCAGCCTTATGGATATTGAGCCGAATAAAGACCAGGCAAGAAAGATTTTTGACGAGGCGGCTCTTTCGGAGCTTGCCGATTCAATCGCTCAGCACGGAGTGCTGCAGCCGTTGCTTGTCCGCCCGATGATTGGCGGCGGTTATCAGCTCGTTGCGGGTGAAAGACGCTGGAGAGCAAGCCGCATTGCAGGGCTCACTCAGGTACCCGTTGTTATAAAAGAACTCAACGATACCGAAGCGGCTGTTATTTCTTTAATAGAAAATTTACAGCGTGAGGACCTTAACCCCGTTGAAGAGGCGCTCGGCTATGCAAGCCTTGTCAAGGACTTCAATCTCACTCAGGAAGAAGCGGCGGAAAGGGTCGGCAAGTCAAGACCCGCAGTTGCAAATGCGCTCCGTCTGCTCAAGCTCCCGGAAGCGGTGCTTGATATGATTCGTGAAAACAAGCTTTCCGCAGGCCACGCAAAGGTGCTTGTTGCTCTCGATGACGAAAAGCTCATCATCTCCACCGCGGAATTCATTGTTGAAAAGAAGCTTTCGGTAAGAGAAACCGAAAAGCTTGTAAAATCCCTGACCGCCGAAAAGAAAGAGCCGAAAAAAGCTCCCTCCCGTCACACCTTCTTTGACGAGGTTGAGCTTTCGCTGAACAATTCGCTCGGCAGAAAAGCAAAAGTAATCACAAAAAACGGAAAAGAAAGCGGTACTCTCGAAATTGCTTTTTATGATAAAGACGACCTTGCAAGAATTGCAAAAATACTTGAAGCATTGGAATGAGGTAAAGAAATATGAAAGATTATAAGCACGCACTCCGCGTTATGGAAAAACACGACTATCCTGCAGAAGCAAGAGAAGTTATCATCAGAGCAAACGAAAAAATCCTTGCCGACGAAAAGGCGAACAAAATTTATGAATCAATGTACCGTGCGTACTGGAAGAACAAGAAGAATTTCCACACATTCTCTGACAAATCAAAAGAACTTGCAGAGCTCATCGGCGAAAACGTTTATACCGTTTATCTTGTTCTTCTCATCAACTGCACAAAGCCTCTGAAAGCTGCTTACAAAAAAGCAGGCATCAGCGAAGATATTTACTGGAATTCAATCCTCGACCTCAAGGTCAAGATGCTCGAATGCAAAGAGAATTTTGATGTTTACGGCACTTTCGTTGAAGGCTGGTTTATGTCATTCTATACTCTTGAGCGTTTCGGTCTCGGCAGATTCCAGTATGACCTTTCCGACTTCGGCGAAGAATTCTACGACGACAACGGCGTATTCATCAAGGACAGCGAATTCTGTCTGGGTATGCACATCCCCTCTCACCTCGGACCTCTCACCTACGAGGTAAGAATGGATTCCTATAAGAAAGCATTCGAGATGTTCAAGGACAGATTCGGCGGAAAATATATCGTCATCTGCTGCAACTCGTGGCTTCTCTACCCCGATAACCTCAATATTCTTCCCGAGAATTCAAATGCGGCAGACTTCATTCTCGACTTTGAGCCGCTTGACATCAGACGCACCTATGATTTCGGCGACTGCTGGCGAATTTTCGGTCAGAACAAGAGCTGCCTCAAGCCCGCAGAGCTTCAGAGAGACACCTCAATGCAGAGAGCATTTGCCGAATGGTTTGACCAGGGCAAAAAAGCAGGCTCGGCTTACTCAATGATTATCTTCGACGGCGAAAAGATTGTTACAAGAAGAACCCGCGAAGAAATGAGAGAACAGTACGGTTATTAAGAGGTATTACTATGTCTGACATATACAGCTCAATCTGCATTTCATCCGTCAAGGCTTCGGCGCTTGAAATTGCGGGAATCGATGCTCCCGAAAACATCGAATCGCCCAACCCCGTTCTGACGGCACTCGCAGAAAAAAAACTCGGCACCGAAAAGGTTGACAGAGTTGTTATCTATAATCCCGATGCCGTTGCACTCTGGGTTTATCAGAAATATACTTCAATGTTCACAAAGGCAGCACTCTGCTCCGATGTTGCATTACCGATGCTTTCGGTTATGCCGAGCGTAACTCCCGTCTGCTTTGCTTCGATGTACAGCGGAGTTATGCCCGACATTCACGGAATAAAGAAATACGAAAAACCCGTCCTCACCGTCAACACAATATTTGACAGCTACGTCAAAGCAGGCAAAAAGGCGGCTATCGTTTCAACCTCGGGCGACAGTATTTCCGTAATTTTCCTTAACAGAAATATAGAATACTTTATTTACGACACAGTTGAAGAGGTCAACAAAAAAGCTCTTGAGCTTATCGATGAGGACAGATTTGACCTTATTGTAATTTACAACGGCAACTATGACGGCACGATGCATAAATTCGGCCCCGAAGCGCCCGAATCACTTGTCGCGCTTGAAAAAAATATTGATTT
>JAZNFD010000239.1:0-2249 GCA_045588975.1 Acutalibacteraceae bacterium
AGAGAACGGACAATATGGGTGCATCCTACATTGGCGGTAACTATTGGTTCACAAGAGGGGATGTACTCTTCCTTGTTGTTGACAGCAATAATGCAAGCGGTATGGACCACAGAGCATTTGTCAAGGAGGCGATTGATGCAAACCCCGATGTCAAGTGGAAGGTTATGATGATGCATCACGACCTTTACAGCGGCAGAATTCCCAGCAGAGAAAGTGAAAACGGACTTCTGCGAATGATCTGGGGACCCATTGCAGACGAATTTGCAATCGACCTCGTTCTTCTCGGTCACAGCCATTATTACACCGTCACCAACGTTATTCATAACAACAAAACGGTTGCTCCTTATGCTGCAACTATGACAGACCCCGCAGGCACCGTCTATATGGTTTCGGGTTCAATCACAAGACCCAGAGATGACGAGAATGTCGGTCTCAACGACGAATGGATTGGCTTTGCAAATGAACCCGACCAGAGAATCATTTATAATATCCTTGATTTTACCGAGGAATCAATCACTGTTTCGTCGTACTACAAGGGTGAAGCGGATGCTTTCAACAGCTACACGATTGTCAAGACATCGGATGAAGGCGGACATCCCAAGCAGATTATTTCTTCATTCTTTGACGGATTTGTAAGATTTATCGGAACTGTCTACGGCTTGTTCAATAATATCGGTGTTTACGGTGACCTTAAAGATGCCGGATTTGACGTTGATTTCTTTGAAGTGGTTTTTAATAACTGATTATAAATAATATACGCCCCCGAAAAGAACTGACTTTTCGGGGGCGTTATTTGTTAAGGATTAAAGACCTGTTTTTTCGTTGATGTATTTTCTTGCAAGGCAAGCGTATTCATAGGGGTTAGCCTTTGCGGGGTCCTGCTCAGCTTCAACAACAACCCAGCCTTCGTAGCCTGCTTCATCAAGAATATCGAATACGGGAGTGAAGTCAAAGTCGCCGTCACCGGGAACGGTGAATGAACCCGCTCTTACGCAGTCAAGGAAGCTCCAGCCTTTTTCTTTGCCTTCGTTGATAACATCCTGACGGATACTCTTGAGATGAACGTGCTTGACTCTGTGAACGTACTTTTTAAGAACGCCGATTGCATCTTCACCCGAGAATGAAAGATGACCGGTATCGTAAAGAAGATAAACAAGGTCGGGATCTGTGATTTCCATAAGCTTGTCGATTTCTTCCTCTGTCTGAACGCCTGTGCCCATATGATGGTGAACGGTAAAATACATACCCTTTTCTTTTGCAAGTCTGCCCATCTCATTGAAGCCCTTTGCAATCAGTGCCCACTGCTCATCGGTATATACGGGTTTGTCGCCGAAAATGCTGAGAGCCTTGCCCTGAATCGAGTTGCCCTGCTCGGATGCGCCGATAACCTTTGCACCGAGAGCGTGAAGGAAATCTCTGTGCTTGATGAATGCTTCGATTGTTGCTTCGTAGCCTTCGGAAAGAAGGAGCGATGAGAACCATGCGTTGCATATGCAGAGTCCTCTTACGTCAAGCTTGTGCTTGAGGGTTTCAACGTCTTTGGGATATTTGTTGCCGATTTCGCTGCCTTTATAACCGCTGAGAGCCATTTCGCTTACACACTGCTCAAATGTGTTTTCTGCACCGAGATCGGGAAGGTCGTCATTTGTCCATGCGATGGGAGCTATCGCAAGGTTTACCTTGTCTTTGTTAAGCATTTTTATTCCTCCGTTATATTAATAAAGTCTTGCTTTTGCGATGTTTTCCTGCATTTCATCGTAAGCAGCCTGAACGGTTTCACTTGTTGAAACCTCGGCAACGCCTACTCTCCACCACGCATCGTAGCCGTCACTCATACTGCCGTGAACAACCTTGATGTCGAAAAGGCAGGGGACGGTCTGGTTCTTTGAATCCTTGATTGCATCGCGAAGCTCTGAAACACTTGTTACCGTGTATGCTTTGCATCCGTAACCCTCTGCGATTTTTGCGAAATCAATGGGAACAACAGCGCCGTCAAGCATACCTGTGAGGGGATTTCTTGCAAGGAACTGAGTGCCGAATGTGGCTGTACCCTGATTGTTCTGAAGATTTTCGATGCAACCCCAACCCGAGTTGTCGAAGAGCATAACGTTAATCTTAGCGCCTTCCATAACTGCGGTGTAAAGCTCGCTGTGAAGCATAAGGAAGCTTCCGTCACCGACCATCGTGTAAACTTCTCTGTCAGGCTCTGCAAGCTTAACGCCGAGTGCACCGCAGATTTCATAACCCAT
>JAZNFD010000240.1:0-2848 GCA_045588975.1 Acutalibacteraceae bacterium
AAGAAGAAAATGATTGTGAGCAGTTTATGGTAGGGTTGGATAAAATGGCATAATGAAAAAACTCCGAGGTATCAAAACCTCGGAGTTTTCTCATTATTTGAAAGTGGGCAAAAAATATTACTTAGTGTCCGATGGTGGAGATGAGGGGGATCGAACCCCTTACCTCTTGAATGCCATTCAAGCGCTCTCCCAAGTGAGCTACACCCCCATGTTTGAGGACACTAAGTAATTGATTTTTATTAAATTTTTGTAGGGTGCGTTTCTGAGTGCTTTGGGCTCCCAGCTGAGCTACGCCCCCAAATCTCTGCCTGAATATATTATCATATATTTTTGAAAAATGCAACCCTAAAAATGAAATTAATCCGAAGAACTGCGATTTGCAACTCTTCGGATTAAAATTTAATCAAAAACCGTAAAAATCATTCCGATAAAATTAACCATAACCGCAGACATATATTCAAAAATATTATCTGCATTGTTTTTGTCTGCATCGAAACCGATTCCGTGTTCACCGACCGACGGATAAAATCTGATGTTATCAATGTTTACAACACAGTTATCTCCGAGTGATTCAAAGCAGAATTCAATGTCGGGTACATTCTTGATCTTTTTTGCGCTGTAGGAAAACCACGTTTCAAAACCGTATAAGTACATTTTGTTCAAATCAAATGAAACCGTATGCCATTCACCGTCAGCGGGAATAACATAGCTGTCTGATAAAGTATCCGAAACGGCAGGGGAATAGTAAATTATATTTTGCTTCTTGAATTTTATTTCATTAAGAATAATATTGTCCTTGCTGCAATTACGAACAGAAAACGACATTTTACCGAACGATGAATAATCAGTATTGCTGTCATTGAATGCAAGTGTTTTATAACCGTCATTATAATTCAAAACAGGAGATGCGGTAAACTGAGGAGTATCGGATGCTATTTTTAAAGATGAATTTTCAAAAATCAATGCAGCTGTGTCTGATGTCCACGACGGATACAAACGGCTGTGTTTATCATCAATTGTATGCCATATTGATTCATCGTCACATTCAGCCCACGTTTTTTCGGACCAATATTCCTTGCCGATTGTTCTGTCGGTAACAAACGGACTTACGGGCAAAGCTTTTTCTCCGTTTATGCTTGCAAAAAGGTTTGATTTTTCGTTGTTGAGAGAAAATGCATATGCCGCTGAAACGGGAGAATCGATTTCATCGTTGAAGATTCTGAGCATATCATTGCCGATGATTTCTGCATCAGCTTTGACGTAAATCCCGTCATTTCCGCAGATTGAAAATCCTTTGAGTTCATTACCGTCTGCAACAAGACCGTCACCGACATTGTTGAGTTTCACATAAACCGAACCGTCTTTTAATTCGCTGTTTTTTATTGTTGCGGATGTATAACAATCGTTTCTGTTATATAACATACCGAGAGCCGCAAAAGCCATTCTTTCTCCGACCTCAAGCTTGCATTCGGGGTGGATAACACCCGCTTCGGGTAAATATGTAAGCGGAATATCATAGATGGATATCAGCGCTCTCGAATCGCTTTCTTTTTGCTGCATTTCAGAAAAATCAACATTTCGTGCAGGAAGCTCCCAGCCGCTTTCGGAATAAAAATATGAAGCGAGTTGAGTAAATACAACGGGAAGCAAGCCGTCGGAATAATCAAATAATTTTGTGTAAGACTTCTGAAGAAGATCGAATGCCCTTGAGTATTCTTCGCCTGTCCATCCGATATCGGATTCGCCTTGATACCAGATAAGACCTGATAATCGGAAGTGCTTCAGAGCCTCCATTCTGAGATTGTAATTTGTTGACATCTCGTTGTAAATACTTCTTTTTTCTTTATCCCAATCCGAAACTTCAACATATTTGTTATTTTTGATAAAATCATTTTTGACTTCGGGATTGCTGTCGATTTCATTTCTCGAAATCCAGCTTGCAATTGTTGAACCGCCGAGAGATATATTAAGTATACCTACGGGTACATTGAGTTTGTCAATCATTTTTATTCCGAAAAAGTATGCAACCGCACTCATTTCATAAACTGAGGGATCATTCGCATTTATCCATTTTGAGCCGGGTATATCCTTGACGGGGTAAGCAGGAATCATGCCTTTTGTTTCATCGTATTCAGAATAAAAAGGGGTGATCAGAACGCGGAGAAACTTGTTTGTTTCAGCGTTGCTGTCAAGTTTTTCGATTGCGTTTTTTGCCTGAATAAGAGGGTACTGCATATTACTCTGACCGCTTGCGAGCCAAAGCTCTCCGAAAAGAACATCTGTAATTCTGCGGAATTCGGTTCCGTTTTCTTTGAGTATTACCGAGTAAGAATCAAAACTTCCTGACGGAGCATTAAAAGAAACCTCGAAAAGTCCGTCTGATCCGACGGTCGATTCATTTTCGGATATTAATATTCCGTTTTTGTCATAAAGCTCAACTTTGATTTTACTGTCGGGTTTTCCTGTTCCCGCAATCACGGCTTTCTCGTTTTGTTTAAAGAGCATTCCGTCGGTGTAGAACGAAAAAGTTTCTGCGGCAGATTCGGATGCATCAGCAAAAACAAACAGAGATAATAACATTGTGAACACAACAAACAAAGAAACAATTTTCTTGATCATAATATCTCTCCTTTCTACTTTCAAATGATACCATTATCATTTGTTTTAGTCAATAAATTCACATTGAATCTTCAAATCCTTGACATAAATTTATTAAAATGATAAAATACATAAAATATGGGTAGGTGATAATGAATGTCAGTTTTTATAAATACAATTTCATTGATTTTATCATTTTTTATCGGATTTCTGACTTTTCCGATAAGCTTTATTCCGTCTGAAAATTCCG
>JAZNFD010000241.1:0-3113 GCA_045588975.1 Acutalibacteraceae bacterium
ATTTGCACCGACAGGTGTGAGTCTTGCTTTTTTATGGGGGTCGAAGGACGAGCGGTACAGAGCAACAGTCCAGTGGACTGTTGTGACCGCGAGCGACCAAGCGACCGCAGTCGCGCGAGTCGACTCCCATCGGGTCCACCAAACGGGCATTGGATGAACACTTATTATTTCAAAGGCGGTTTCGCCGTAAGGGTTTCAATCTGATGCAAAACAGAAAAAGAGAGTCAAGGTTTAAAGCCTTGGTTCTCTTTTCTGCTTTGCGGTTTTGGGTTTTCTGAATTATGAAAATCTGTATGTAATTATAGTTTAATAAATGCGATTGTTGTCTGAATATAAAATATTATTGCCAACTATTGCATTTTTTATAAATTATTGATAAAATAAAAGATGATATGTAACTTTTTGCAAAAATTGAGAAAATTTATTTAAGGAGACACGCAAATGAAAAAATTTGTTGCTGTAATTCTCTGTATACTGCTTGTTGCGGGTATGGTTCCTGTCTCGATGATGCTTGCAACTGCGGAAGCAACGAGCAACCGTGTTGTTGACTCAAGCACTATTGACGAATGGAAGAACTATTTCGGAGAAGATGTTAAAAGCACAGTCAATGCCGGCGGTGTCTGGACAGATAAGTCTGTATTTGCTGACACGGAAGAATTTCCGGACAGTGTCAAAATGACCGATGAGGACAAAAACCTTCTTGTTGCTCTTTCAGCCATTGCGTCAAAAAAATCAATTAACGGTATTTCTCACAGCCCGACCGACACAATGATTGTTGTTGACCTGTCCGGCTCAATGTATAACAAAAGCGAAGATCATGACGATGTTACGCCCATGGTAAGTGCTCTTAATACGGCTATAAAAAAATTGAATTCCATCAACGAGCTTAACCGTGTCGGAGTTGTTCTTTATTCAGGCAACCACTCTCTCGGAGCCTCCAATTCCTCTGTTGCAACAGTTGTTCTTCCGTTAGGCAGATACGCTTCAGGCAATTCCAACGGCACTTTCTTTAAAGCGGCTGAAGACGGAGACTATATGAAGGTCAGCCTTGCTTCTAATATAACACAACTTTCCAACGGCAAGTGGGTTAAGTTTGAATCAAACTTCAGCAAAGTATCACGAGGCGGAACATATACTCAGCTCGGCTTATATAAAGCATGGCAAGAGTTTGAAAAAGCCGATGTTAAGGTTGCAAACGGTGCTCAGCAGGGCGAAAACCGCCTTCCCGTTATCGTTCTTATGAGTGACGGTGCACCTACCACCGCCACATCCGACTTCGCAAATGTCAAAACATCAAACACAGGAAACGGACTCGGCAGCGGCACTTACAGCTGTGCAACCGATGAAATTGCGTTTTTAACACAGCTTACAGCCGCATGGGTGCGTAAAAACACAGAGGCTCATTACGAAAAAACACCGCTGTTTTACACCCTTGGTCTTGCAATGGAAGGCTCTGCCGTGGGAACCAGCGTTCTCGACCCCGAAAATTCAACTTCGGGCATCAACACCCACTGGGATAATTTCCTTGGTCTCAAAAAAGGCGGCAAACTCACATTGAAAAATGTTCCCGGCACCGCAAACAGCTCCAATCCCGGCGAAAAGAATATTACAATTTATCAAAATGATTGGATTAACAATGAAGCTGATCAAAACTATGTTAACAGATATTTCAGCACAAGCGACGGTGACGGTCTTGCGGCTGCGTTCGGTGACATTGTTAATGAAATCAGCGCCCAGTCCCGTTATTACCCCACTTTTGCCGAAGAAGGCGATTATCACACCGACGGTTACATCAGCTTTGACGATGAAATCGGCGAATTTATGGAAGTAAAAGATATCAAGGGTATTCTTGTAGGCGAAACGCTTTACACAGGCGCTATGCTTGCTTCAAAACTCAATAATAGTAAAGACGGTCTCGGAACTGTTAAAAATCCGACCGATCTCGGAAATGAGTTCATCGGGTCGGTTAAGACCCGTTTGGGTATCAGCGACCTTGAAACAGCGCAGAAGCTGGTAGATGATGCTTATAATGCGGGACAGCTCAGCCCGTTCAATGAAATCACGGGTGATTACAGCAACTATATAGGCTGGTATGCCGATGAAAACGGCGAATATATCGGCTTCTGGGAAGAAAGCCATTCAGATGATGATATCCCCGACGGCGCAAAATATATTAACCGTTCCTACGGTTTCCTCGGAGAAACATACGTCGGAATGGATGAAGGCAATATGATGTATATGTCCGTTCAGGTTCACACAAACATTGAAAACGGACATCAGGCTGTTATCTGGAAAATTCCTGCTTCCCTTGTGCCGACAGTTTCTTACGAGATTTCGTTTAAGGGCGGCAGCTTTGATGAAGCTGAAGATATTACTGTAAAATACACCGGCGCAGAGCCTGTCAGACTTTTGTTTGAAACCGGTCTGCGTTCCGATATCACCGAAACCAATATTGATGAAATAATGGAAAACGCAGGCGATAAGCACAAGGCTCCCGACGGAAGCTATTATTTCTATTCAAACCGTTGGGGCGATGAGGACGGCGGCGATATTGATTATAACGACCCCTACAGCCACCTTACAACAATAACAGACTTTGAGCCGGCACTTGAAAACGACCGTTATTATTACCGTGAGGATTCTCCTGTTTATATAATGAAAAACGGCGAGTATACGCTCGCAACCGACATCAGCGACACAACTCAGACATATTACCGCGCACGAAGAGTGTTTGAAATTGTCGGCAACGGTGATGAAGCAGAAATCAAATGGATTTATGAGGAAATCGCACCCGAATCTCTTGAAACGGCAGTTGAAACACCGATAGGAACTTATTATATTCCCGAAGGCACGGTTTATCGTAAACTTAATGACTTCCGCTTGGAAAAAGCCGAAAACAGCTCCGAAACACTTACATATTATAACTATCCCAGCGTTGTAATGCCTGACGAAAACGGTGGATATCATATTGATACTTTCCTCGGAAACAACGGCCGCCTTAATGTGGTTCCGGCGGAACCGTCGACCGAACCCTCGACCGAGCCTTCAACTGAACCCTCGACCGAGCCTTCGACTGAGCCTTCGACTGAGCCTTCGACTGAGCCTTCGACTGA
>JAZNFD010000242.1:0-3738 GCA_045588975.1 Acutalibacteraceae bacterium
CCCCACTGCTGCCTCCCGTAGGAGTCTGGGCCGTGTCTCAGTCCCAATGTGGCCGTTCAACCTCTCAGTCCGGCTACCGATCGTCGGCTTGGTGAGCCGTTACCTCACCAACTACCTAATCGGACGCGAGTCCATCTTTCACCGATAAAATCTTTGATAGCAAGATCATGCGGTCTCGCTATGTTATGCGGTATTAGCGTTCGTTTCCGAACGTTATCCCCCTGTGAAAGGCAGGTTACTCACGCGTTACTCACCCGTCCGCCACTAAACTTAAACTTCATTCAACCGAAGTCTCATTCCATAAAAGTTCCGTTCGACTTGCATGTGTTAGGCACGCCGCCAGCGTTCATCCTGAGCCAGGATCAAACTCTCTAAAAATCTTATCTAAACACCCGCAGGTGTCCAAATCGTTCTTAGAGCATTAATCGCTCAAAATGTCATTCACTGACATCTTTCCTCGTTTTTTCACGAGAATTACTGCTGTACTTGAAAGTACATACTCAAATTAATCTTCAAGGGTTTTTCTTGTATCGTTGTTTAATTTTCAAGGTGCGTCGCACTCCCGTCTCGCGAGTGCTTGACTAATATATCACATCATTTCACGATTGTCAACACTTTTTTTCAAAGTTTTTTTGACGTTATTTTCAACTCCTCCGTGTGTTTCATTTTCACCTCGTGTTGCGGTTGGTATTTTATATATAATATAACACATCTTATCCTTTGCGACGCAGGATTACTTGGGTATATTTCTGCCTTTGCTCGCTACATATTCAGAATGCAATTTATTAATTGTATATTAAATCAATAAATATTATAAAAAAACATTATATTATGTCGCTTTTGCTCTTGACTAAAGGACTGTGGTTGCAATATAATTTATCCGTATTGTTTTTATTAGGAGGATTTATTTATGGGAATGACAATAGGTCAGAAGCTGATCAAGAGTCATCTTGTCAGCGGAGAAATGATACCCGGAACCGAAATCGGTCTTAAGATTGACCAGACTCTCACCCAGGATGCAACAGGCACCATGGCGTATCTTGAATTCGAGGCAATGGGTGTTGAAAGAGTACGTACAGAGCTTTCGGTTTCATATATTGACCACAACACACTTCAGAACGGCTTTGAAAATGCCGACGACCACAGATTCATCCAGAGCGTTGCAAAGAAAAGAGGTCTTCTTTTCTCGAAACCCGGCAACGGTATCTGCCATCAGCTTCACCTTGAACGCTTCGGCAAGCCCGGCAAAACTCTGATCGGTTCAGACAGTCACACCCCCACAGGCGGCGGTATCGGTATGCTTGCAATCGGTGCAGGCGGTCTCGACGTTGCTGTTGCAATGGGCGGCGGTACATACTATACAACAATGCCCAAAATGACACTTGTACGTCTTTCGGGCAAGCTTTCACCCTGGGTCGGTGCAAAAGATATCATTCTTGAAGTTCTCAGAATAATGAGCGTAAAGGGCGGCGTAGGTAAAATCATTGAATACGGCGGTGAAGGCGTAAAAACTCTTTCCGTTCCCGAAAGAGCTACAATCACAAATATGGGTGCGGAACTCGGCGCAACAACATCCGTATTCCCCTCAGACGAAACAACAAAAGCATTCCTTAAAGCTCAAGGCAGAGAAGAGGACTGGACAGAGCTTCTTCCCGATGCAGATGCGGAATATGACGAAATTATTGATATCGACCTTTGCAAGCTCGCTCCCATGGCGGCTATGCCTCATATGCCCGACAACGTAAAAACCGTTGAAGAAATCGGCAACATCGAAATCAGTCAGGTATGCATCGGCTCCTGCACAAACTCTTCTCTTCTCGACCTTCTCAAGGTTGCGGCTATCCTCAAGGGCAAGAAAGTTGCTCCCAACGTAAGCCTCACAATTTCACCGGGTTCAATGCAGGTTCTCAATATGCTTTCGCTCAACGGCGCACTTTCAGATATTCTCTGCGCAGGTGCAAGACTTCTCGAATGCTCATGCGGTCCCTGCATCGGTATGGGTCAGTCACCCCAGTCAAAGGGTGTTTCACTCCGTACTTTCAACAGAAACTTCGAGGGCCGTTCAGGCACAGCGGATGCGGGAATTTATCTCGTAAGCCCCGAGGTTGCCGCAGCTTCGGCTATAACAGGTTATCTTACAGACCCCAGAACACTCGGCGAGATGCCCGAAATCAATATGCCCGAGCGTTTCATCATCAATGATAATATGATCGAGCTTCCCGCTTCAGTTGAAGAGGCTGACAGCGTTGAAATCAAATACGGCCCCAATATCAAGCCTTTCCCCACAAGCGTTGAACTCCCCGAAGATATCGAAGCACCTGCAATCCTCAAGGTCGGCGACAACATCACAACCGACCATATCATGCCTGCAGGCGCAAAGATTCTCCCCTACCGTTCAAACATTCCCTTCCTTTCAAACTTCTGCTTCAAACAGTGCGATGAGCATTTCGCAGAGCGTTGCAAGGCAGCAGGCAAGGGATTCATCATCGGCGGAGCAAACTACGGTCAGGGTTCATCAAGAGAGCACGCAGCACTCGTTCCTCTCTATCTCGGGATCAAGGCTGTTATCGCAAAATCATTCGCAAGAATCCATTGCGCCAACCTCATTAATGCAGGTATTATGCCTTTTACATTTGCAAATCCCGATGACTACGATAAGATTGATACAGACGATATGCTCGCACTCAAAGGCATCCGCGAAAACATAAAGAACGGCTCAAAGGTTGTTCTTGAAAACCTCACAAAGGGCGAAAAGTACGAGCTTGCATATGACTATTCAGACAGACAGACCGCTATGATTCTTGACGGCGGACTGCTCAACTACACAAAGAATATCGGCAAATAAGGAGAAATAAAAATGACAGAAGTACAGATTAAAGCTGCCGTTGAAAAGTTTGAAGCTCTCATCAGAGAGCAGGACGCAAGAAGCGAAGCAATCAAGCAGCAGGGCGATTTTATCGACTATTCAACTCTCGACAAACTCACAATCGGCGTTTGCGGCGGCGACGGCATCGGCCCCATCATCACAAACGAAGCTGCAAGAGTCCTCAAATTCCTCCTTAAAGAGGATGTAGAGGCAGGCAACATTGAATTCAAGATCATCGACGGTCTTACCATTGAAAACCGTGTTGCAGTCAACAAGGCTATTCCCGATGATGTTCTTGATGAACTCAAGAAGTGCCCTGTTATCCTCAAGGGACCCACAACCACTCCCCAGGCAGGTGATCCCTGGCCCAACATTGAAAGCGCAAACGTTGCAATGAGAAAGGCTCTTGACCTTTTTGCAAATCTCCGTCCCGTTAAGGTTCCCGAAGAAGGCATTGACTGGACATTCTTCCGTGAGAACACCGAGGGTGCATATGCAGTCGGTTCAAAGGGCATTAATGTTACAGACGACCTTGCAATGGACTTCGTTGTTACAACAACCGAGGGTACTCAGAGAATCGCAAGACTTGCTTATGACTACGCAAGAAGAAACAAGAAGGACAGAGTTTCAATCATTCAGAAGGCTAACGTTATCAAAACAACAGACGGTAAATTTCTCAACCTCTGCAAGGAAATCGGCAAGGAATATCCCGAAATCACAACCGATGAATGGTATATCGATATCACAACGGCAAAGCTTATCGATAAAAAAAGAAGAACAGACTTCAAGGTTTTTGTTCTTCCCAACCTTTACGGCGATATCATCACAGACGAAGCTGCTGAATTTCAGGGCGGTGTAGGCACCGCAGGCAG